>JAFDAE010000554.1 GCA_019314005.1 Deltaproteobacteria bacterium
TATGTCCTCAATAAGGACAAGGCATGCCTCCACCTTTTGGCTAATCTGATCAACAAGGTTGGAAAATTTCAGGTCGAGTATGCGGCTGTTGTGAGTAACGGTTATCCTCTTGTCGTTTGTGTCCTCCCTCGCGAATAATCCTGTTAAAAGATCTTCTATACGCTTTTTCTCATCATTCGCGAAAATTTCTGAAAATGGCTGATCGATAAGGTGTGTAGCGTCTTCCCCCAAAAAGCGCGCGGCGAGTGAATTAACTTTGAGAATACGGAAATCTGTATCAACAATAAGAAACCCTTCGCTTAATCTTTCGAAGATCGTCTCCTGATATTCGAGGGAAGTTAACAATTCTTTGACTATCCTTCGCGGAGGCAATCTGCGGAAAACATCAGGCGATAAAGGCGTAGAAATCGTTCCTGATTCCTTAAGCTGCTTGCAAATCAACAGCATGTTTTTACGGAAGGTTTCCGGAGGCAACTTGGGAATAAAGGCGTCTGCCGGAATACTGTGTAGAGTCTCATTTTGTTCGGCAATCGTTGCGGTCACAACAACAATCGGCACTTCATCCATGCCTGGCATCTCTCGTACTTGCCGAACAAGTTCCTCCCCACTGATTTTCGGCATAATGAGATCGGTAAAGATTGCGTCAGGAGCTTTTGATCGGATTGCGCCTAATGCTTCTTTCCCATCTATCACATATCGAACCGAGAATCCTTCGTCTACAAGGATATCTTCTATAAACGCCCCGGCAACACGATCATCATCCACAAGTAAGATATCTTTAATTTTCATACGAAATCATGCCCTTTTTCTGTCACTTACAACGCCACACTCGAATGATATTCTTCCATTCGGCACCACATTGCTTATTGTTTAGTGTTAATCGAAAAAATTCTCATGGCCCTTCCCCAGTCAAGGGGGAAAGAATTTAGGGTATTTCTGGGTGGGTACTATTTGGATAATTCTACGGAACGATTGGCTGCCGCCTGAAGTGCTTCTACAATGATCTCTTTAACTCTGTTCCCTTCCAATACCTTAAATGCGGCTTCAGTTGTGCCTCCTGGAGAGGTTACTTTTTTCCTTAGAAGATCAGCTGGTTCTCCCGTCTCTTCCATAAGTTTCACCGCCCCTTTTATGGTTTCAAGGGTCAGTGTCAGGGAATCGGATTCAGTAAGCCCCAGGGATGTGCCGGCAGCAACTAATGATTCCACGAAATAAAAGATATATGCCGGCCCGGAGCCGCTCAACGCTGTAACCGCATCCAATCCGGCCTCATCAAATTCGATCACCTTTCCTATTGCTTCCAAAACAGCGCGAACTGTCTTTAAATCCTCCTTTTTTGCATATCTATTCCCCGCCATCCCCGCCATCCCTGCCTGGACCAAGGCGGGTGTATTGGGCATTACTCGTACAATAGGAAGTCGCGATCTTACTTTCTCGTCTATAGAAGCATAAAGATATCTCTCAATCCTTTGTAGTGGAACGCCTGCGGCGATGGAGACCACAACCTTTCTCTCAGTTACGGCATAATTAGAATCCCTTGCAATTCCTTCAAGGACCTCATTCATATGCTGTGGTTTTACCGCAAGCACGATAACCTCGCATCGGTTAAATACAGAGATATTATTCTCTCCTATCTGAACACCGTATTTTTACGACTCGCACTCACATCACTTGCAACCAGGTGTTCCGGCCTGGATACTCCTGATTTCAGTAAGCCGTTTATGATTGCCTCGGCCATGTTGCCGGCGCCGATAAATCCAATATAACTATTTAATTCTGGCATTCTCTACTCCTTTTGGAACGATATTTAAATTAGGACGCAGATTCAGCCGTCGTAGCTAAGGCTACTATGGCGAAGTCGGCTTTTCACAGATACACGCAGATACCTATTTTCTAAAGTCATCGAAGACCTTACGTCTAATCTCTGGTTTGTACCTTTCAATATAATCTCTTTGGGATAGGCAAGTTATAAACTCCGAACTAAACGTAGCGCAGGGCTTTAGCCCTGCTCTTATTAGGCAGGGCTAAAGCCCTGCGCTACTCTCTAGCAATCCTTCCATAACCGCATCATGTATAACAGGTCTAAAGGTCTTGATCTGCTCGTTTTCCCTTGTTGGATGAACTCGATTGGTCAGTAGGATCACAATGATCGAACGCTCAAGGTCGATCCAGAACGAGGTGCCTGTGTAGCCTAAGTGCCCCACACTATGTTTAGAAAAATAGCGCCCGCTGCTGGAGCCCGGTTGTGTGGGGACATCAAACCCAAGCGCACGCCCCGAAGGTTGACGCTGAAAAAAGATACGTACCGTCTCAGAATAAAACAATCCGCTATTCGGTCGCCCGTGGTAGGTATTCAAAAGTTCAACAAGGAGCCGGTGGATATCCTGCACAGTACCAAACAAACCAGAATGCCCGGCCACCCCACCTATGGCATAGGCGTTGTCATCATGTACCTCCCCTTCCAATACCTTTTTTCTCCACTGACACTCCTCTGTGGCGGCAAAGTCGATATGAGACCGTGGTTTTTCAGAATCCAAGGGGAGAAAGAAAAGGTTTTGAAGGCCCAATGGGTGGTAAATAGTCTCTTCTATAAAAAGATTCAAGGACGTTTTTGTGACAACCTCCATCACCCAGCCCAAAATCATGAATCCGATATCACTGTAAACCGTTTGTGTACCAGGGGACGCGATCAGCCGCTCGGACAACAGCATTTCTTCCAGTCCCTCTTTTCCGCGTTCCGGAGCAAATGTCATAAGACTCTTATAATAAGGCCGATAGTCCGGAAGGCCTGAATTGTGCGCAAGAAGCTGTCTGATAGTAACTCTTTCTTTGTCGGTACCCTGAAATGCGGAAATAATTGTACCGATCTCTTGTTCAAGAAACAATTCTCCTTTTTGAACCAATATCATTGCGCCCAGTGTAGTCGCCAATGGCTTGGTCAGCGAAGCGAGGTCAAAAACAGTCTCTCTGGTCATTCGCCTTTCTGGATCGATCCGTGCTGCCCCATAAGCGTCAAATATAA
>JAFDAE010000555.1 GCA_019314005.1 Deltaproteobacteria bacterium
ACATTCTACTTTCCCATACACAAAACTTTTATTATGATTGGTGAAGGTACTTATCATACCTCTTTTCAAGTATCTTCGACTGATACAATTTCATCAACTGAATCAATTCCCCATCCACGAAGTCATTGGACCGTCCAATTTTTTGTGCCGTTTTTAAACACTCAAGAACTCTTGACTCTTCGAATCATTAATAAATTGTGGAAGAACGCCATTTCAAGTCTTTCACATGAACATCCCGTACTCTCTCAAGGATATCGCCATGAAAAGCTTATTCCAGTGCCCGATACTGACGAGAATACTCGTCGTTGGCGTGCATGTTTTCCTCAAGCAGATTCAGTGTGTCTTTTTGGGCGTAACGTTACCGATGATTCTTTTTCACATTTGTATGGAACATCACCTTACTTTCGTTCTCTTTCTCTTACACCTCTCCGTGCCTTAACGATAGATTGGTGCAAAAAGATTACCGATTCCGCATTTGAATACATATCTGGTATTCACACTTTGGATTTGTGTCATTGTAGACAAATTACTGATGCTGCGTTTGTGCACTTATCGGGGATCCAATCTTTAAACATAACCAATTGTGATCAACTTACAGATGCTGCACTGGTTCATCTTTCGGGTATACATAGCTTGAACATAAGCCTTTGTCGCAAGATTACTGATCTCGGGTTCATTCACCTCTCCGGCATTCATACTCTCATTATGAGATTTATCGATAAGGTCACTGGTGAAGGGTTTAAGTATCTATCGGGAATTCACACTCTTATCTTAACAGGGTGTGACAGAATTACGGACGAGGCGATAGTGCATTTGTCCGGTATCCACACCTTAGATATAGGATATTGTGACCAGATCACTGACGCAGCATTTGTGCATCTGTCCGGAATTCACACTCTGAGAATTTACGGATGCAGTCAGATCACAGACGCGGCGTTTGTGCACCTTACTGGTATTCATACATTGAACATGAGTCGATGCTTTGGTATCAGTGACGCGGCGTTTGTGCATTTAAAAGGGATTCACACTCTAGACATGAGTTGGTGCTGCGACGAAGTCACTGACGCAGCGTTAGAGCACCTTGTTGGTATTCACACATTAGACATGAAGGGATGTAGGCAAATCACCGACGCGGCGTTTGTGCACCTGAAAGGGATTCATACGTTAGACATGAGTTGGTGTCATAAAGTGACAGATGCGGCGCTTGTGCATCTTAAAGGGATCCATACCTTAAAATTAAAATTTTGTCGCAACGTTTCCCATGCAGATTTCTAAAGCTTAGTCATTGACACTCTGATAATTTTAAAAATAGCTTCATAGATAATTGGACAAAACGTCTTGACCCAAGTGTTTAAGGCAATTTCATCGCCTACATGTGGAAGCTGAGATTTCAATGCATCGTTTCCATTAAAATTAGTAAGAGACAATCGAATATACCCTCTCATTCCAAAGTGAGTGCCGTCTACAACTCCAACCCCTGTTTCATTCAAACGCTCAATTTTATAGCGTGGAAAAGGTACAAAGATATAAAAGCCTCCTTTTGGCAAAGAAAGAGCGAAGCAATAAGGTTTTAGGTGTCTATACGCAAAAGTTTGAAGACAGCACATAATATGGCGAATTGCTTTAAGCCTAGATTTTACTGCAAGGCAAACAAACACAAGAAAATATTTGCGACGACAAGGAAACACAACGTAAGTAAGCTTTCTTTAATTCTGGATGTTTTCCAAAAGCAGCAATACCAAGTCTCCACCCTGCGGCACCTGCCCACTTTGAGAGACCATCTATTACTATTGTTCTGTCTGGACAAAACGAAGCAAAAGAAGATGCCTTTGTACCAAGATGTGTAATGGGCCAATAAATTTCATCGGAAATCACGAATGCATTTGCCCTATACACTTCTTCTGCAATGTTTTCCAATTCATCGTCATCGTAAACACATCCCCATGGATTAGAAGGTGAATTGAGAATGAGAATGTCGCCTTCAGTTAAGGATAGATCCTTTATTTTTCCAGTTTTTTGATCTACGGGAATCCAACCAATCTCTTTTCCACACATTTCTGCTTGAGGTTTATACGACACCCAAGACCCTCTTGGCAAAAGAATTCTTTTCCCAAAGGAAGCAAATAGAAGAAACAATATCGCTTTTGCTCCTGCTCCAACCAAAACACTGTCTGCACTGTACATAAATTTAACCCGAGAAGAAATCGATCGAGCAAACGTTTCACGTAGTTGAAGCAATCCTCTCGGATCACCATATGTCA
>JAFDAE010000150.1 GCA_019314005.1 Deltaproteobacteria bacterium
TGATACGAAAATTTGTAGCAGAAATCGAAAAAGTTATCGATTCTTCCTCTATAGTTTTATCCTCAAATTCAGAATAAAAATTAATAAACATCTTGATATATGTAGAGCTTTTGCCGTATATTTGGTGTTAAATTTGGCCTAAAAAGGAGTTGTCATCCATTGTTCGCTTCCGTTGATGAGTGGGAGAATGGCATATTCACGGAATTTCCTGTTTACCAGGAAATTTCAAGAGATGGAAAGTCAGCTAAAAAAGAATAATAACAAGGAAATATAAATGGATGAAAAACAATCAAAGATTGATTTCGAAAGAGAGCTGAAAAACATTTTAAAAACTAATCGGCGATATTTTTGGGACAAAGGCCCGTTAAATCACAGACGGGATAAATATATTATAATTGAGCGTATTCTTGAATTTGGGACAGAGGTTGAAGTTGACGTCATTCAAAATTATTATGGAATTGAAGCTGTTAAATCGGTTGTAATAGAAAGTAGAGGGTTGAGTCGACCAGAGGCCAGTCAGAGCGGCACTGGAACTGCGTTATTCAGCCCTCGAAGTAAAATACTACGTCTTCGGACTGAAATGCCTTGTTCCTGCACCGCTCTGACCGGTGAGAAATCCGGGTTAGATTTTTTACACCGGAAGAATTTAACAGCCTTGAATTATCTGCCATCATTTCAAAAAAACTAAAATCCGATTTCAAGGTTACAAAAAGCAAAATTACAAAAAATACTCTTGTCATGAGCTTGAATGAGGTTGGCTTCAGTCTCTTTACTTACAAATATCCTTTGTCGGAAGATACTGTAACAATGGAAAATATACCCATTCCTGTTGCTTCACAGATGGATTTATCTTTGATGAAGCTGGTGGCAATTAATCAGAGAGGAACATGTAAAGATTTCATAGACCTTAAAAGCTTGATTGAGGCGAACAAGTATACATTTAAATATCTTACAGAGAAACTTTCGGAAAAATACGATATTGGCAATGAAATGCACTTTCAACTAAAGAAGAGTCTTGTATATTTTGATGATGCTGAGAAAGATTTGAATATCCAAATGTATATCGAAAACAAGAGAATTTTTGAGATACTTAGTAAAAAAGAATGGCAGACAATAAAGGGATTCTTTGAAGGATTTGTAATGGAAAAATGATACTTGATAACCGCAGGCGCAGAGCGAAATATTTTGAGTTATTGTTCGAAAGTAGATTTCACCCATGGAATTTCATTGTTCAGACTATTTATTAATTTTCTGTCAGCCGTCCACAATTCTGATTCAATTTCCTTTGCCACGGCCAGGTAAAAAGAATCATATAGTGTAGGCCTGGGGTGGTGAAAATCGCCGTGTATACAGATGGAATTTTAATCCCATTTTAGTTCCATATATTCAAGTGCCAGGTTTCAGGTGTCAGGAATGATGAACAGAGGCGCTGGCACCTGACACCTGAAACCAAATAGCCATGGCAATCTTAGCAAACAACAGTCTTGATTTACACCCGCTGATCATCGCCGCTTTAGGCTGGCCATGGGAATTAAGAATAACGCGTTTTTTGGCGAAAACAACTTCGTTAATAATTTTAGAAAGTCTGTTTTTTGCTTCGGCAATACTTACATTAATATGTTTGTTCATAATTTGTTCCCTGAACGCAAACATTGGCAGGCATTTTGCGTCCCTTTCATTGGTGACTGAAATAAAAACGTTCAAGTTTTTTGGTGAAATGCCGATAATATATGAAATTGGAGCAGGCCAAAAGGCGCCGGGTAAAGAAGGACGGTCCGGGGTCTAAGTCCGCAAAAATAAAAAAGGAGTGATCATGACCATCTCAGTCGGAGGTCTCATATCAGGTCTTGATACCAACAGTATGATTGAGCAGCTTTTGGAGTTGCAGCAGCGGCCCATTGTTATGCTCCAACAACAGGAGGCCGCTTATCAGGTGAAATTGACCGCCTATGGGAGCCTGAAGGGCGTTCTGGACAGCATGAAATCTGCTGCGCAGGCGCTGGATGCCGCAAGCGATCTCACTGGTTTTTCTACCTCTTCCGGCGATGCCGCTCTGTTTACGTCATCGGCAGACAGTTCTGCCGCTACGGGAACTCACAACGTCACGGTGAAGCAGTTGGCCAGGGAACACATGGTCAAGAGTGCAGCGTTTACCGGAACAGAAGAGATTCTGGAATTTAAGGTTGATGCGAACAACAAATTTATCGATTTTACGGAAAATACCGGTGGCGGCGCCAGCGCTGAGATAGCTGCCACCCTCACTGAAGGAAGTTACACTGTCTCTGAGTTGGAAACCCATATAAAAACACAATTGGAAGCAGCTTCTGATGGTGCGCCCAGTGCCAATAATATCGACTACACCGTATCATATGACAATACCACAAAGAAATTTACTATCCAAGAGAACGGTTCCAGCCTCACACAATTAGATCTTCGCTGGGCTACAGGTGCAAATAACGCCAACAGCGCATCATCCCTTCTCGGGTTTGATGCTGCTGATGATACAGGGGCAGTCACCTACACCAGCGATAATCAAGTGGGCGAGGGGACCATTCATCTTGAAATAGGAAGCACGTTTACTATTGATTCGACCAATAACAAACTTAATTTTAAGGAAGATGAGTTGGGCGCTAATCCGTTAAGTGCTGAACTGACGGCCACCATCGCAAGCGGCACCTATACGATTTCAGACCTGGAAACAGAAATAAAAACCCGGCTTGAAGCAGAATCCACTGCATCCGGTTATGGTATAACTTACACCGTATCTTACGACAATTCCACACAAAAGTTCACTATCCAAGGGGCTAATCTTGATGAATTAAAGGTTCTCTGGAAGACTGGCGCAAATGGGGCCGACAATACAGGCACAAGTGCCGCATCCATTTTAGGTTACACTGATACTGCGGATGATGAAAGCGCTGTCAGCTACACTGCCGCAAATACAGTAGGAACTGTATATGACATTTCAATTTCCGCCACGGACACCATCGAAGATGTGGCCGATGCGATCAACGATGCAGATGCAGGGGTCCAGGCGGCCGTAATCTTTGACGGGACAAATTATTATCTTACCCTGAGCGCTGAAGATAGTGGGGCGGCCAATGTCATCAACTTAACCGTGACCGACATAGATGGTGACAACGCGGATACGAACGGCCTCTCCCGGTTAGCTTACCGCGAGGGTGGAACAACAAGACTGACCCAGACCCAGGATGCTTTGGACTCTCTCATCCATGTGGACGGTGTAACAGACATCGCCAGATCAACCAACACCATTGACGATGTAATCGAGGGTGTGACCATCACCCTCACGGACGTCCATGCAATTCCGGCCAGCGAGTCCGACACCCTGACCGTGAGCAGGAATACTTCGACGGCGGTCTCAAAGATCAATTCTTTTGTATCCGCTTACAACAACGTGCTGGATTTTTTCGAAACGTACCAGGGCTACGATGAAGACACCGAAATAGCAGGCTCTCTACAGGGCGATAGCACCACCAATCAGATACGAAATAATTTAAGAAGACTTGTCAGCCAGGATATTACGGGTGTTAACACATTCAGTCGCCTATCCAACCTCGGTATTATTCTTAACGACGAAGGGCGTCTGGAGGTCAATTCCACAACCCTCAATGATGCACTCGATGATAATTTTGACGATGTGATCCAGTTTTTCACGCAGTCCACAACGGGATCGGAAGGGTTTGGCGTGCGCATGGTGGACATCCTGGATGCGACACTCGATTCCACAGACGGAACCCTTGCTGCGAGGACGGATGGCATCCAAACCAGCATAGACGGTATTGAGGACCAGGTTGAACGTATAGAGATGCGCAACCTGGCATGGGAAGCGCGTACCAGGGCCCAATTCAATGTGCTGGAATTGCTTCTTTCCGACTATCAGAACACCGGGAATTATTTGAGCCAGCAGATCCTGGGCATGCAGAATCTGAACAACTTTATATCAAGCAGGTAAAGTAACCGTTCAGGGGTTCAAAGGTTCAGGGGTCACTGAAAACCCGCCTGACGTCCGGCGGGCAGGTCTAAACGGTCTTGCACTAAGAAGTTCATGGTGAGCTTTGCATAGCGTTGAATTAACGATGCATAACAAATGCCTAAGTTTCTAAAAACACTGGACTCCGGCTTTCGCCGGAGTGACGAATTTTTGGACTTTTTACGAGTTCATCTAACTTAAATACCTGAGTAGAGAAAGGAGCTGATTTGATGACACTATCAGGATGCGCCGGCTACAGAAACGTGATAGTCAATACGACAGAGAGCAAAGAAGAGATACTCTTGATGCTCTATGAAAGCGCCCTCATTTCTCTGAGAATCGCACGTAGAGGGATCAGAGAAAAAAATCCCAAACTAAAGGGCGAGAAGATTTCAAAGGTCCTGGCGATCCTGACGGAGCTTGACTGTGCGCTTGACAGGGAAAACGGCGGGGATCTGGCAGAAAAAATGGCGGCACTGTATGGCTATATGATGAATCGACTGACCACCGCAAATATTAAGAATGATCCTAAAGTACTGGAGGAGGTGGAACGGCTCCTGGGCGAACTGTATGAAGGCTTCAAGCAAATTGCCGGGCAAGATGTGCTGCCTGTTTATACCGAAAACGCTGAACCGGAAATGATGAGAGGAGTGAGTATTGCAATCTGAGACACATGAAGCTCTGTACAGAAGTCTTGCGGATATTACCCATAGGACCAAGTTTGCCCTGGGTCAAGATGATTCCCGGGAACTCATGAGTCTGCTCCGAGAACACAGGGATGTGATGGGTAAGATCAACCGGGCGGGCCTGAGCCGGGATATTAAGCTATTTAAACTGGTTGAAGAAATGTACAAACAGGTTCAGGAGGTTGTTGAGGAAATCGGGAAACGGCGGAATGAACTGGGTCGCCAACTCATAATGTTTGAAAAGAAAAAAAAGGTTACTGCGGCTTATGCCGGAGCCATGCTTCCTATAATGGCAATTATATGATTTATTTAACCGCAAATGGACGCAAATGGACATGTATAAAAACGCCTAAAGTTTCTGAGAAATAATCCGATAACCAAGGAAAGAACAAGGTAAGGAGGTATGAATTATTATGATAACAGAATCTATTACAGCATCAGAAAAGAGCGTGACTCCGTCGGTTCAGGCAAGGCTTCCTTCGGAGCAGGAGGCAACTAAGGACAAAGAAGTTCAAAAGTCTGTTCAAAGGGAAAGTATGCCTGACTCGGATGGACTGGCAGCGGATATGCAGAAGAATCTTAATATTATTCATAATGTGGATCTGCAATTTTCAGTTCAAAAATCTTCAGGCAAAGTTATGGTAATTGTCACGGATGAAGAATCCGGCGAGGTTATAAGAGAGATTCCGCCCAAAGAGCTTGTTAAATTTGCCAACAAATTCGACGAGATGGTTGGCATGTTGTTTGATCGAACAGGTTAAGGAAATCCTTGGAGTTATATCTTGATAAATGCTTAAAGAGACGAGCCGGCGAATAAAGATCCTTATTGTTGATGATGAAAAGGCAGTGGCGGATATTCTTAAAGATTTTTTATCCGATAAGGGAAAGTCGATTGATGCCTGCTATGACGGCCTGACCGGTATTGAGTGCATACAGAACAATCTTTATGACCTGATAATTGTTGACCTGGTTATGCCGAAGGTAGGGGGTCTGGACATTCTGAGGTATGCAAAAAAGACCAATCCCGACGTCCTTGTTATTATTATCACAGGCCATGCATCATTAGAAACAGCTGTAATGGCCATAAAGGAGGGAGCTTACGATTATATCAGGAAGCCGTGCAAACTTGAAGAGATAAGGATTGTTGTAGAAAACGCCATAGATAAGATAAAATTATTTAGAGAAAACAGGGAACTGATTAAAAAATTACAGGATGCCTACAATGAGCTGAAGGTTTATAAGCAAAAGAAAGATGATGGTAAAAAAATTGCAAGCGTCAACTTTTTTTCTTCAAACATGCCAAGCCTCCATTATCTCTACAATAACAGTTCATCTCCCAACAATTATATCGAGAAATTGCAAGCCCTTTCTTCCTTAAAAGATATTGGAAGCCTGACTGAAGACGAATTCAAGGCCAATCTACTTAAAATGATCGACGCTAAAGAATAGATGAACAGGATCATTGATGGAAGAACATTTAAAGATACTTGTGGTTGATGATGAAGAGTCCATTCTGGATATTTTTAAAAATTACTTAAAATCTACTACTGATTATACAGTTTTAACCGCCAACGATGGTCTTGAAGCCTTTGAAATAATAAAGGCGGAAGAAATCGATTGTTGTTTCACAGATCTTTCAATGCCCAGGCTGGACGGCCTGGAACTCGCCCAGAAAATCAACCAGCATGACAACACAATTCCGGTTGTGGTAATGACCGGATATCCTTCCATGGATAATGCCATAAATACCCTGAAAAACGGCGTTGCGGATTTTATAACCAAACCATTCAGGATGAATCAAATCCTTCCAACTATTAACAGGGTTATGACTGCAAGATCGCACTTTATTGAGAATATTTTATTAAAAGAAGAGGTTGCAAAGAGTAGAAAACTTCTTAAGATCAATCAGGAATTACAGGAAAAATTAAAGGAGGTCGAGACAATAAATCTGATTCTTCAGAAATTGGATCAGGCAACAAACAGTCAGGACCTATTTAAGACACTGGTTAATTTAACAGGAAAAATTACACAATGTGATGAAGCACATTTCTGTTTTTTTGCTAAGGGAATGAAAGATTATGAAACAATCTCCTCTTTTTTTAGAAATAAAGACAAAAAAAATACGGGTGCGGTTCATATAGATAACAAGATAGCTAAAAAGGTTGCAAATGACGGGATACCTTTTCTTATAAGAGGAAAAAACGGAGATGGAGATGTAATAGCTATTCCTCTTAAAATAAGGTCCAGTGTCTTCGGTATCCTTACATCGATTATTAAAAACGGGAAATACTGTTTTAGCGAGAAAGACCTCTATTTTTTAAATATTCTGGTGGAGAAGGCATCATTTCTGATAGAGAACCTCGCTCTTTATGAAAATATTTACGAGAATCTTTTTTCGACTCTTTATGCCTTTGTTGAAACAATTGAGGCAAGAGATCCTTACACCAAGCAGCATTCCGCTAGCGTATCAACTTATGCTATGTCAATCGCTAAGGCTAACGGTTGTTCGGAAGATGAAATAGACAAGTTAAACGTTTCCGGCAACCTGCACGATATCGGAAAGATAGGTATTCCTGATACCATTCTTTTGAAACCAGGCAGGCTTACGGATGAAGAGTTCGAGATTATAAAAAAGCATCCTGTCATAGGAAGCAATATTATCGGGCATTTCGGTATGTGGACAGACGAACAGAGCATAATTAGACACCATCACGAAAGATTCGACGGAAAGGGATATCCTGATGGTCTTAAAGGGGAAGAGATTCCGTTTCTTGCTCGAATATTGTCCGTGGCGGATGTTTATGATGCTCTTACCACTGATCGTTCATACAGAGAAAAGATGCCGGACCACGTTGCAGTTAAAATTATCAGAGAAAATGCGGGTAGTCAATTTGATCCGAAAATTGTAGATATTTTTCTCAAGCTTTACGATAAAGGAGAACTTAAAATCCTAATTTAAGCGCAAGTCAATTAGTTCCTTTCCGTCTGCTTCGCCCGGCAGGAGGGCAGGCCCGTCCGGGTTTATGCCTGTGGAATAAATAAGATTATGTGATCGCTTCGCCATGTAAAGTCTGGAGTCGGCTTTTGAGATTAGTTCTTTTTCGTTGTCTTGACACTCAAGCTCGCTGGTAGTAGAAATACCACAGCTTATTTTTACCTTGATCCTTTCAGATTTCCACCTGAAGTTGTGATTCATAACGGTAGATAACACCCTTTTCAAAAGAATTTCTGCTCTTTCCATTCCGGTATCCGGTAGTAGGATTGAAAACTCATCCCCACCATATCTGGCCAGGATATCTGCCTGTCTCAGAGAACATTTTAAGCAGTCGGCCAGATCCTTAAGGACAATATCGCCAGCCTGATGGCCATGAGAATCATTGATAACCTTGAAGTTGTCAACGTCAATCATGATAAGGGAAAGGGATCTATTATATCTTTTTGCCCTGTGGAATTCTTTTTGAACAATATCCCGGAACCCTTTGTGATTTAAGATACCGGTAAGACCGTCTTTTACAGTCAATTCTTTGAGCCTGTGATATTCCTGGGCATTTTTCAGGGACATGGCGAGAATGTTGGATACGGTTGAGAGCAACTCCAGTTTACCATTGTCGAGTTCTTCCCTGTTTTTTGGCAGAATAACAAGCATTCCCAAAGGTTTCCCAGCTAAAGCTAAAGGCATGATCAGTTGATCGGAAAAGGATATGGACTCGGATGAAGAGATTTTGACACTGGATGAATATAGGTGAAAATCAATATCTTTTATTAATATTTTTTCCCCCGACAG
>JAFDAE010000556.1:0-1635 GCA_019314005.1 Deltaproteobacteria bacterium
ATTGCACCAGATACGCATGTGCCTATCCGTGAGGCTAAGGCTAAGGATATCTGTGCGAAATGTGGCAAAGATGCTACTGTCTTTACTGATAAACTCAGTAAAAGAGAGTATGGCATCATACAGTGGTGCCAGACCTGTCAGGACGATTTCTATGGTTAATCCAATTCAATCAATCCAGGCTGATACCCTCAAGAAGGTACATACGGATATTGTAGCTTATGGGTATTTACAATCAGCTGATTTCATCAGATTCTTCCAAAGCAGTGAAGCATTCGTAGATGCCTTGACTGCTTTAGAAGATTATATGGGGAATAGATATGACTCCGGATTCGGAGGTCAAATGGTACATGGGATTATCGTATTTGATAATCAAAGTTGGTTAGAGAGGAGAGAATACGATGGCTCTGAATGGTGGCAGAAGTGTTCTTTCCCTACTGTTAGTAAAGTTAAGCATATGGCAGGAGTAGATGACGCTCCTAAAGCATATAGTGCTGATAGGTTATTTACAAACTAAATACCTAAATCATTCTATAGTAAAGACTTAGGCTATTAAATATGCGAAAATAGGTAAGGGGGACAAAGGAATCCTTTTTACCTATCTTCTTTAATAGTAATAACTTATGTGATATAAGTATTTTTTGAATAGTAACAGAGAGGAGTAACAAATGTATCAACTTGTTCATGAGGGCTATGTCCCTCTTAGTGAAGAAGACTTGAAAAAGTCCTACAACTGGCTTAGTGGTATGGACTATTATAGCTACGGTGAGACAAATGCTGAGATCCGTACTGATAAGAGAGGAATAGATTATCTCTATTTCTCGCTTGAGCGACGTTTTAGTATCGGTAGGCATTTGGAATGGTGTAAGGAGCGTTCGCTCCATGATGCATTTAATGTCAATGATTCGCATCATTCGTTTATTTCCTCAGGCTGTTTCTTTAATAGACCTAAGAGTATTTCAGCGTTGATATGGACCCGTAAGCCGGCTGTACATAAGTTCAATGCTTGGTACGAATCATATGTATATGACAAGGCCAAGAAATTCTGGTATAAGAAGACCAAGAAAGGAACGCTTACAGCAGGAAGAAAGCATCTTGGTAATCTGCTCAAAGATGCATTTAGCGGAGTTAAGAATAGATCCTATAAATCTTTTAATAACTCTGAATCTTCAGAGAATGAGTTTGGTTCTATTTCCTATCCCTCTATTTTAGAGAGTGTGAAAGATCCTGAGACTGTCAGGATTATTAGCACGCTAGCAGATGGTTGTGGTTTTGTTAACAATGTTTCTCGTATTCTTGAAGGAGAGTGTGTATCATGAGTAAACTAGCTAATATGATCTCCCGTAGAGGTGGAGATGGATTTCTATTGATTGATCATATCCGAAACTCTAAAGGAATGGAGTTTAAGCAGATTGATTCTAGAGATTTGCTTGAACATACTATTGCTGGTGCAATAGATATAGTTCTGGATCATAGGGCAGAATGTACCTATCCAGAAGGTTTGAACTTTGATAAAGAACATGCTGTAGCTATGGCTATAATGGACCTTCATAGAGAAGGTGTTATTGACTTTAGCAGATTTGCTAGCTATGTAAGTAAGTTCGAAGAGCATGAAATCGGAGATGTATAGTAATGTCT
>JAFDAE010000556.1:1640-2085 GCA_019314005.1 Deltaproteobacteria bacterium
AGTGAGATTAAAGAGAAATGTAAGGGATTTAGTGTTCAGTTACGGTCAAGTCTTCCGAACTATGATCCAGAAGAGAATGCGGCAAAAGCGTTTGTCTTGGCAATGGGTGGTGAAATTGATGTAATCAATGCTGATTTCAGCAAATGTTTCACTGATAAAGAGTTGTTTTATGACGGTAAGAATGTACTTTATTTTGAAGTAGATTCTGCTGGATTTATAACAGATATATATCAATATGGTCTCAATGACTCGAGTAAGATATTTAACGAGCTTGAAGCTGTATTTAATGTGAGGATGGCTGATGAACATCAAGACATCTATAACGAGTTGGGTCCAGCATTCTGGATAAAGAAATAATAAATCAGTAGGGGAGGATCCTACTGGCCTGTTGAGGCAGTCTCAGTTTCTTGAGTTGATATCGGATAGTAATCCAATAGATTCCACG
>JAFDAE010000557.1 GCA_019314005.1 Deltaproteobacteria bacterium
ATCAACTGCGGGGCGATCCCGGAGACTTTACTTGAGAGTGAACTCTTCGGCCATGAGAAAGGGGCCTTCACCGGAGCCCATATCCAGCGAAAGGGCCGGATTGAATCAGCCCAGGGGGGCACACTCTTTCTCGATGAAATCGGAGAGCTTCCCCCTCAACCTCAAGTAAAGCTCCTGCGGTTTCTGCAGGAACAGCGGATCGAACGTGTGGGAGGCAGGCAAGAAATTGTAGTGGACGCGCGCGTCCTGGCGGCCACAAACACGGACATTGACCAGACCCTCAAAGATGGGCGTTTTCGTGAGGATCTGTACTACCGGCTTGGGGTAGTTGTCATCTCCATGCCCCCCCTTCGGGAACGTGAAACAGACATCCTGCTTCTCGCCAGGGCTTTTCTCCAGAGATACGCCTCAAAGGCCAAAAGGAAAATCAATGGATTTGCCCCGCAGGCCGTCCGTGCTATCGAGACCCATGCATGGCCGGGCAATGTTCGGGAGCTGGAAAATCGGGTAAAGCGTGCCGTTATCATGGCAGACGGTGTGAAGATAACACCGGCTGATCTGGAACTGACTTCCCGCTATTCCAAATACGAGGGCCAGGGCCTGAAGCAGGCCCGCGAGGACATGGAAAGAGAGATGATTCAACGGGCACTGGCCCGGAACAAGGGAAACCTAACCCGTACCGCATCCGAATTGGGCATCAGCCGTCCTACGCTTTATGATTTGATGGATAAGTTGGGGATGGGCGCAAAGCGGGCGGTGAGAAAATAATCGAGATTACAAGATCAAATGTAACCGCACAAATCGCATTTTTTTGACAGGATCGACAGGATAATCAGGATAAATGAAAATCATGTAAATTTTGTTCATCCTGTCACAAAAGACCCGCCAAAGACATTTGAGTTCTATGGAATTCTGCCTTGACACACAATACGTTGGTTGCCATAATGTATCATCATAAAATCATACACATAAAAGGGGTATAATTGTGAAGAAAGCTATTCTTGGCAGTTTTCTATTTGTCATTATCTGTTCTGCAGTTCCCGCGCTCGCAGCAGAGGGATTCACCCAAAAGGACAGGGACATGCTTATTGAGCTAAAGGTAAAAATGGGAGAGATTGACAATAGATTTGAGCAGGTTGACAAAAGATTTGAGGAGATATTGACCTTTCTGGCCATCCTTGCGGGAGTCTTTGGCAGTATAGTTATTGCGGTTTTTGGTTTCGCATATTGGGATCGCCGAGCCATACTTGCCAGGGCGAGAGAGGAAGTAAGGCAGACAAGGGCGGACAGAAATCTCATTGAAAAAAATTCGCTTTTGCTGGCTTTGCAAATGGAGAGGTAGTTTCAAGAAATGTGGAAGAACTCAAGCAATGATAAATTTCACAAAGGTAGCTTGGAAACAATTCAGAAATTTTATCCTTGGTTATTTTGGCAAGTAGGATTCAGATGCTCAAAGAGGATACCGTGCTTTTGTTGAAACTTTGATTGGCCAGGAATATAAAAATCCATTGAAAGAGGCAGTGATTTCAACTATATTAGGAAGAGTCGATTTTATTGATAATGCATTATGCCAAAGAAGTACTACACAATTGAATTAGCGGAAGGCATCGAAATTCATGTTTATTTTGATACCTTGAATGGCTTGGTCATCAATTATGTTGTGAAGCTTCTCCTGTGGAAGGGCAAGGTATTATGAAGTAGTCCGCTTTGACAGCGCACACGGATGCCCTCACAAGGACATTCTCGATGAAAAGGGAACGGTTGTCAGGAAAATCTGGTTCGAGTCTCTTGACAATCAGCAGGGTTTGGACATAGCCATCAAAGATATCAAGGATAATTACGACCTGTACATTGAGAGGTTAAAAAAATGGTTGAGAAAATAAGAAAATCTGAAGAAGAAAAAGTCATTGAGATGCTTAAACGAGAGGGCTTCCGTGAACTCAACAAGAAAGAGATTCAAAAGGAACCCTATAAGTCCATTTATAGGCTACCTGAATGTTTCGATGAAAATACAGAACATTTGGGTCACCTTGAGGAAAATCGGGAAGGTAAAGTAGAGGGGTCGCGTCCACACTCTTGACAAGCGAGAAATGAATTGAGGAATTATGGAATTGGGGATTGACCCTGATAGAATAGTAAGAATTACATTTCACCATGCCAGTAACGCACGAGAAATATTGGTTAAAATTAGTGTCATTCGTGGCTAACATTCAGCCTTATTTTTGCTTATCTTGCAGGTGCTTCTTATTAAGCTGAACATATACCCCGAAAGGCCACAACTTGCAATTTTTCGCTGGCCCTGAACATCAATAGCTGTGTTGCTCAGGCTTGAAATAGCTTGCTATTTCGCGCCTTGCTCTTGATGGGCTACCAACTTAAAGCGGGACATTTTCCGCCATTTTGGCTCTATGGCAATTCTACAATCAAGCGAAATCTAAGGAGTTGCTAACTGACTGAATTTACAAACTTACGTCGGATCAGTTGTCGGTGGATTCGCTCCGCTTAATCCACCCTACAAACTTACGTTGGTAGCCAAAAATCGTATCCTATTTAAATTTCGTGGTAATGGGCAGTCTGTTAAAATATAACTATTCGTAAACAAAGCCTTTTTGTAAATTGAAAATGAGTTTTACCATGGTTTTTAAATAGGATACCAAAAATCGTAGGGTGGATTAAGGAGCGTAAGCGACGAATCCACCAAAACAGCTATTACCAATCATAAAATCATACACATAATAAGGAG
>JAFDAE010000558.1:0-709 GCA_019314005.1 Deltaproteobacteria bacterium
GTGATTTCCAACCCTATTTCCAAACCACCCATAACCAGTATCAGCCCAGTGAAATGCAGTGGGAGCGTAATGTAGCGCGTCTTGGTTCCCTGATGTGGTCTGTGCGAGAGGCGCGTTCAAGGTAACGTTGTCGAGAAGGGAAGGGAAAGGAAGGATGGCTCCCTTCGGGGTAACTTCCCCCTTTCTTTAATCTCAGGCTCAAGCCTGAAAGGTGATTTCCAACCTTTTTCCAACTGCCTTTTCAGGATCACTTAGAGCGAACGTTCTACCCTGAAGGATACCCGTCTCCATGCCTGATCGTCGCTCCTGTGCCATCCTCGCGAGGCGTGAGCCGACGTTCAGCATACCGCTGACCTTTGCGGGATGATCGTGCGAGGGAAGCCCCGGAATACGCAACGCCGTTGCGCAAATTACCTGAATGGATTTTCCTGAAATAATAAAAGGGCCATCACCTTAGTTGCTGTTGCTCGATGATTATTGAATTCGTGAATTTGGATGAAAGCGTTTGTGTGGCAGACTTTAATCTGTAATACGCAAAGGTAGTGTATTAAAAATCAAGAGCCAAAAAACTCTTGACATCATATTTATTTATCGTATGATGCATCATCTGATAGGTCACTTTGTATGACTCACACAATGGATATCAAAGGAGACCGTTATTGACTACCCAGGCTGACATTCCCCGCTTAATACGTAATCTTCGAAAAAA
>JAFDAE010000558.1:744-2374 GCA_019314005.1 Deltaproteobacteria bacterium
TTGCGACGAAACTCGGCGTAACCCTCTTGACTATCAACCGATGGGAGAACGGACGTGCCAGGCCGTCTCCTTTGGCTATGCAAAAGGTTGAGGAGTTGTTACGCAGCATGGGAGACAGTGGCGACAGTCTTCTATCCGAATTCTTTGGAAAACAAGAGTTGTAAACGCCAGTTAATGAAATTTGTAACCGGAAGGAGTTTTAGTTGACCAGCAAGCAGACCAGAGAAATCATTGATCGTATTTTCAAAGAGCCAGGGATCAAATATGAGCTTACGGAGTTTGAGAACCTCGGCAAACCTATCCACGAAATACTCACCATTTATCCAAAGACTGCCGAAACAGGTCGCGATGCAGGCAAGACCAAATATTTTCTAAAGAGCTTCATTCCTTTTCCCTCGGGTAATGAAGAGGTTCAGGTTTACGCTGAAAGTGGCAAATCAGCACCTGAGGAGATGGTGCGCCAACTCTGGATCTATAAACTGATACATCAATACGGTTATAGAAACGACGAAATCGATCTCGAAAAAAGCGTCCAATTCGGCACGGAGGTGGGAACTAAGGCCGCCGACATCATTGTCTATACAGACGCCACGAAGGAAACGCCCAAAATTATCGTCGAATGCAAGAGACCGAAACGCAAGGATGGTATTGAGCAACTCAAAAGCTACATGAATGCCAAGGGTGCGCCTGTGGCGGTCTGGTCCAACGGCAGCGACAGCATCATCCTTTACCGCCCCTATCCGAAAGAGTTCGATGATACCCTGTTCGACATTCCAAAGCGCGGCCAACAACCCAAAGACGTTCTGGAAGCGAAAAAGACCCTCCTTCAATTAAGGCGGGAATTCAATTTCAAAAAAATTATTCAGGATCTTGAAGAACTTGTACTGGCTGACAGCGGCAAAGACGAATTCAACGAGATTTTCAAGCTTATCTTTGCCAAGATTTGGGACGAGAAAGAGGCCCAAGAAAATAAAAAAAGAAACAAAACAGTCGAATTCAGTAAAGCCATAGATCCAGACATCACCTACGACCGGATCAACAGGTTATTTCAGGAAGCCTGTAAGGAGTGGCCGGGCATCTTCAAAGAAGGAGAAGACATAGAACTTGCCAAGAGACATCTTCAAGTTTGTGTCGGCCCCATCGAAGGCGTGAGGCTGATGGGTTCCAATCTGCGCGTCATGGATGACGCCTTTGAGTATCTCCTGCCTACAGAGGCAAAAAAAAAGAAAGGTCAGTTTTTCACACCCCGCCATGTCGTCGAAATGTGCGTCAGGATGCTCAATCCCAAACAGAACGAGTATGTTATGGACCCGGCCTGCGGGTCCGGTGGCTTCTTACTCCACGCCATGGACTGGTGTTATCCAGTCCATGATCATGATGCGCGGGAGTTGCGCAAGTTTAAATACGCTTCAAAATATCTATGGGGCATAGATTTTGAGACCCGGGCCGCTAAGACATCCCGCGCTCTCATGCTCATTGCGGGTGACGGCCATACCAATTTTTTGGGCCGGACGTCAGCAGCCTCGATCCCAAGACCTGGTATGAAACGGCTTCGGGACAGGCCCTCATGTATGGAATGCGGCAGGCTAAACTCGTCGCGAAAAAGATCCCTGAGAGTGAGACCTTAAAA
>JAFDAE010000151.1 GCA_019314005.1 Deltaproteobacteria bacterium
GGCCCAAATTTCCGCAAGTTTTCGTCAAATAGGCCTGCTATTCTCCTCAAATTTGCGAAAATTTTGTCTCGTTCTCACTCTTTTTCGTTACGGACATAATTCTCGGACAGCCTCATAGTGTCTGTTCAGAAATGGTAGATTTTGTTCCAAGACAAGGCCGCACAAAGGTTTCTACCGGAGGCGTAGCAACGCTACGTCGAGGATAGAAACCTGCGGAGAACGCAGTATTGGGACAAGAGATGCTGTTTCTGAACGGGCACTGTCGTTTCTATGCCACACAACCGCCCAAATGGCAAGGCATTTCAGATAAATGGATTGTTATCATTCCAGATCTATAGTATAAGAAATATATTTTTACATAAGAGAAAAGGCTCAATTATCATGACCTACAAATACCTTTTTGGCCCTGTTCCCTCAAGAAGACTGGGGATGTCACTCGGTGTGGATCTGGTGCCGTTTAAGACATGCACATACAACTGCATCTATTGTGAGTGCGGCAAAACAACACACCTGACCATAAACAGGAAAGAGTATGTCCCATTAAATGAAGTCATAGCGGAACTCAAGGACTATCTTGACCAAAAGCCGGCGCTCGATTTTATCACCTTTTCCGGTTCCGGCGAACCGACTCTTCATTCCGGCATCGGCAAGATAATCGATTTTTTAAAAACCGAATATCCAAACTATAAAATTTGCCTGCTCACCAATGGGAGTCTTTTTCATCTTGAAGATCTGCGAAAAGAGGTAAGATCGGTCGATCTGATCATCCCTTCGCTTGATGCCGTGTCTGATATAGTGTTCCGAAAGATCAACCGACCTTCCCCCCAATTGAATCCTCAAAAAATAATCGACGGTCTCGTAAGCATGCGCAAGGAATATCCCGACCCGATCTGGCTCGAAATTTTTATAGTCCCGGGATTAAATGATACAAAATCAGAACTTAAGGCATTAAAGGAAGCCATTCAAAAGATCAAGCCCGACAAAGTGCAATTAAACACGCTCGACCGGCCCGGGACGGAAGATTGGGTAGATAGCGCAAGCCGAGAGGATTTGGAAACGATTGCCTCATATTTTGGAACCAAACGGACAGAAATCATCGCCAAGTTTCAGCATAAGGAGAAGAAACCCGCATATAATAAGGACATTGCCGACACCATCCTGAGGACAATTAAGAGACGTCCCTGCACTATAGAGGATCTATCTGAGATGCTCGGACTCCGCATAAGTGAACTCAACAAATGGATCCATATACTGATGGAGACAGAAAGGATAGAGACTGAAAAAAAAGAAAGAGGAGTCTTCTTTAAAGTAAGATACTAAATCCCCCCCACTATTTTTCCTTAAACAAATTGTCCCTATCGTACGATCAGATATATAGATCTCGGATCTTACCGAACAATAAAACATTACATGTAACTACTCAGGTTCAAAGTTCCGGGTTCACGGTTCAAGGTTAAACTGGTGAAAGAGGAGTTCGATTCGGAGACGAATGCGGAATTCATCCCGTTCTTGCGATATACCAAGCGATCTTGCACGGAAGTCCAGAGCGATCTTTATGTCGCCCTGGATTAGAGTACATATCGCCCAACCGTGAACCGTGAACCTAACAACCTAACAACCTAAGTAGTTACAAAATATCATATAATACGGAGTTGTTATTTTTATGATTGCGTTACAGGAATTATCTCCAAAGGACCTCTCTCAAATCAGATATGCCTGTGCCTATCTATTTTCTCCTGACTTAGCGAAGAACAATCAATTTATCCAAAATTTAAGACTTGAATCATTAAGAAAGGCCTTTAGAAAAAAAGCAAAACAATATCACCCTGACCTTAATAATGGTGACGCACCGGAAATGCTCACAAGGCGTCAGGAACGCTTTATAAAAATAAACGACTCTTATAACGTCGTAAAGAATTATCTCAGCCAAGAAGAATACGCCCAGGCCGGCACAGTCATAAGAGATAAGCCTAAAATTATTGCTGTGGGAGGAGCAAAAGGAGGGATAGGAAAGAGCATGTTTGTATCCAATCTCGGAATCTTACTCTCTTCTCTTGGCAAAACAACCACATTAATCGATCTGGACCTGGGAGGCGCTAATCTTCACCTGTATTTAGGTGAGACTTCTATTCGTAAGACCATCAACGACTTCTTGAACAAGAAGGCACGGTCATTGTCCGACATTACCATACTGAGTCGATACGGCCCTTCGTTTATCGGCGGAGATGGATCCGAACTGGGGGCAGGCAACATTAATTATTTGAGAAAGCTCAAGCTGCTCAAAACGATAAAACAGATCGATACAGAATATATTATAATGGACCTTGGAGGAGGCACCTCCTATAATACACTCGATTTTTTCCTTGCCGCAGACTGTCAAATAGTGATCACTACCTGCGAGCCTGCTGCGTATCTGGAAGCGTATAGCTTTGTTAAAGTAGCTTTGTACCGTAAACTGAATCGAATCTTCAGCTCTGAATCAAAATGGAATAAACAAAAAGATACTGAATTGACAGAAATAATAAGAGAGGCGACCCATCCCGGCAGTGGGAATGAGATAACATCCATACATGAACTCATTAAGATCATCAAAGATTCAAGACCAAAACATCTGCATCTTATTCATCAACTCTTGAAAAGTTTTAATCCATACCTCATTGTGAACATGGTCAATGCAGACTCAAATTATAAGGATGTAGTGACCCGGATTCAGGACGTCTCGAAAAAGATGCTTTCCATTGAGGTAAAACATTTGGGAAACTTCTCATTTGAGTATGAAGTTAAAAATGCTACCAACCAATTGAGACCTGTGCTCGCAAAATATCCTCGCGGGAATTTCGCCAAGCAGATGAACGGGATGATCACCAAGCTTTGGCCGAATGGTATATGAAAAAAAACAACAGTTCATCTCACCGCAAAAACGCAAAAAGCGCAAAGTTTTTTAAAGACCTAAGTCTTGCTTTGCGCTCTTTGCGGTGAAAAACGTATCTATTGCTTAAAAACTAATTGTTACCGCAGCATACGGACCGGACATATCGTAGTTTAGTTCCACATCATCAACATCTATATCAAGATGAATTATACGATACCCGCCGTGAATATCAACAAACGGAAACGGGGTAAATGAGATGTCTCCCATAACATCATAGAGAGCGTTCCCCGAATAGCCTATACCGGTTGCTTTTACGCGAGCCTCTAAGATGTCGGCAATAAGCCCAACATGAACCCCCACACCAACCATGGGGATGGGCGCGGCAAACGTCTCTTTTTCGGACAGCGCCGGTGTTGTGATCGATTTAATCTCCACTTCCCCGTCAACCCACTTTACCTTTGCAATGACTCCTATGGAAAAACCCGCCAGGATATTTTCAAGATCAATGATGTCGTACTGATATTCGGCATCTACCATGTCATATTTCAAAGAAGACTTGACATTCTCACCTATTGCATAGGTTTCTCCTTGAAAGACTATCTGCTTTGTAAGAGTTTCTGACCCGGAATAATCGATATGCATAGCAGATACGCTGAAATGGTGGTTTCCGAGCCCTACAAATGCTTCAACTACAGGATAGTCTTCATCATCCATTCCAAGATCATCTTCAAAGTCTATTTTAGTGCCAAGGATACCGCTCTCATCTACCGTAACATCGCCGTCTAACTCCGGGAACCAGTAATATCCTCTAACGCCTACTTCAAGGGCGTAAGCAGAAAAAGGAATACACAGCAAGCTCAAAAACAACACCGAAACAAGCACTTTTTTCATACGGTCCTCCTTTTGAAAAAATTGTTGATGTATAACAAAAACTTAACAGTACGTTCAATAGTACGAAGTCGCTATTATTATAGATAGTAAACTACGCGATGAAAAGCAATATCTTAATATCTCGGGAATATGATGGTTTCGTAAAAAATAAATTCTGTCAAAGGGATTGTGAAGAGGAGGGTAAGGGTTTTATTCTATTATTACGGTGCAGGGAGATCAAGCCTCCCTGCACCGTCTTGTCTAGTGTTTTTTCCGGGGATGGCACTCACCGCACGTAATCGGGCCTTTGGCTTCATCCTTGTGGCAACCCTGGCAATTAGCATGGAACGCTTTTACTGCCGGCATCTTCTTGCCCTCTGCCTCAAGCTTATGGCATGCGGTACAGTCGGACTCTTCGGAATCATCCCAAACGTTTTCACCGTTTTCGTAGATATGATGACATTCCAAACAATCAATTCCTAAGTCATCAGCATGAACCGCATGCGAAAAAGCAGCCGCGGGTCTCTCACGTCCCACAAAGATATCATGCTCCAGCCACTGAATTTCATCCTGAGCATATGCCGCGCCGAAAATGAAGAGAGATGCCAGACCTGCCACCACTACATATAACGCTATCTTCTTCGTTTTCATTCCAATCTGCCTCCATAACGTTATTCTTTTGGTTTTAAGTGATCCGGCACAACCACCATTTTAAGAATAATAGGCTTTAAAAAGCTCCACGTCATTCCGATCTTGTATTCTTCTTCAAGATCTCTGAGCGCATCCCAGCAGTTGTGGCACGCGGAAACCACAAATTTTGCCCCGGTGTCCAGAATCTGATCGCGCTTGACCCTCAAGCCTATGTTTCTTTGTTCTCGGTAACGCCCCAACGCATTCATGCCGCCACCTCCGGAGCAACAGAAATTCTGCTCACGGTTTTGAGCCATTTCGCGGAAATCCTCTGCTATGTAAGGCATAATTTTTCTGGTAACTTCAGCCAGCCCGGCATTTCTGACATAATTGCATGGGTCCTGAAGTGTTACCGGTTCTTTAATCTTTTTGGAAGGGTCTAACTTGAGTTTTCCATTTTCCAGCACCTCTAATAGCCATTCAACATAATGCTGTGTTGGGACAGGCGTATCTCCACTTTTTATGCCGGCCCAATATGGACCTTCGGTAACCGTGGCCCGGTGCGCGTGGCCGCATTCGGTTACTACCATTCTCTTTGGTTTGAGCCGCTCCATTGCCTCAAAAACCGATTCCACCTGCATCTTGCAACCCGCCCAGTCACCGGCAAACATCACCAGACTCGTCTCTTCCCATCCATCGCTTGGAACTGTCCAGTTCTCACCGGTTAAGTGGAACAAAATCGCGGCCTCTGCAATATCCTCCGGATAATGTTTCGGTTCTCGAGCATTTATTGTGTATAGAATATCCGCGTTCTCTTTATCAACAGGGATGTTCAGGCCGGGCCAATCTTCCTCATACTCCTCTGCCATCCACTCACAAGTCTCAACAAAATCTTGTACGGTAACATCCATCTGAGCCTTGTATACCCAATGCATCCCTGATCCGATTTTCAATTCATACGGAACAAAGCCCTGTGAAAAACATAGCCCTCTGAGGTAACTCATCATAACGCCCATGTCGATCCCGTGAGGACAATACATTCCGCACCGATTGCAGCAGGTACACTTTCCCCATGCCGTATCCATGCAAGACTGCATAAACGTGTTATCTACGTTCCCCTTTTTCTTTACCAATTCGCCAAGGGTAGATTGTATTTTATACGAAGGTACCTGCTCCGGGTCATTGTCATTTGCGATATAAAAATGGCAGGCATCCGCGCACATGCCGCAATGGGCACAAATCTTAAGCCATGTCTTTAGGCGG
>JAFDAE010000014.1 GCA_019314005.1 Deltaproteobacteria bacterium
TGTTTGATTTTATTGGAATCGACCCATATCGTAAGGGATTCATCATGCAATTTTAATATGAGTTCGATCTGATTTGCTATTTTTTGATGGGAAAAAAACGATATTGTTTCGTTGACGATCAGGTTTAGGTCTACCTTTACAGGTTCTGCGTGTGACGGCCTGGCGAAATCTAAGAGTTCGCGGACAATGGAATCTATACGGATAATCTCCTTTTCAATTCTCTTGAGATAATCTTTTGATGAATCATCGTCTTTCGTCTCCTCGAGGAGTATATTTGTATAGCCCAGTACAGCTCCTATGGGATTCCCGATCTCATGTGCAACCCCTGCAGCCAAACGTCCGAGCGAGGCGAGCCTCTCTGACCGGACAACCTCTTCGCGCGCTTCTTTTAATTTCTGATTTGCCTTGGTCAGAGACTCTATCTGGGCTTCTAAAAGCTTCTTGTTTTCTCCCAATCTTTTTAGCATTCTGTTGAGTGCGATAGCCAACCTGCTGATTTCATTCAAGCCAGAGCTTGTTGAAAGAGTGAAAATATTAGTCTCGTCAAACTGATCAGTTAGTTTGACGAGACGGTCTATAGGTTTGATCACGATTCTTGACAGCAGAAAGTTGCCGATTATCACCAGAATAAAGGTGTTCAAACCGATATAAAGCAAAAGCATTACATGCAGTTTGCCGATGGTTGCCCGAACATTATCGATGCCGACTTCGACGTTTGCAGCGGCGACACAATCGGTGCCTAAGAAAAGAGGAGCCATAATGCTCAGTGTATCTTGATTGATGCGGATATCACGTTTTTTAGACTGAAAAAAGAAAGAGAAATGAGGAACCGTGGTTTGAGGTGGGAGGACATCTGTACTGGAGGCCCATACAGTAAGATCTTTTCCTATGATCTCTATTTTTTTAAAGAGGTGGGGTAGGTACATCCTCCTTATTTGTTCAGACAGAAGCTCTTTTAGTTGATTGCGGAATAGCGGGGCGGTCGAATTTATTCCGGTTTCATCGATCGTTTTTTGTAAGTTTTGAACAGCAGAAAGCCCCAGCTTTTTTGGATACTGAACAAGATTCCCCTCTGTTATTTTTAGGGTAACTATACTTATGAGACCCATGCCGATTAACAAAAGGAATACAAGTGTCAATAAGATTTCAGTGCGAAGATTGGGAGTGGTTACTTTCATTGGTTATTTTTTAGGAGTATGTTTTACCTCAAGAGTTCAAAATACCACCTGATGATTTCATGGCCTTGAAAGATGTGTAACAACGCTCCGATACTCAAAAACGGACCAAAAGGTATGGCGACCTGACGTCCCTGTTTTGTTTTAAGCGCAACAAAAATTCCAACCACGGTCCCGAGAACGGAACCGGAAAATATCGTGAACAAAACTCCCTGCCACCCTAAAAAGCCTCCGATCATTGCCAGGAGTTTAATATCTCCCCCTCCCATTCCCTCCTTTTTTGCAATAAATTCATAAATAATGGCAACTACAAGGAGACTGCCCCCCCCCGACACGATTCCGATAAGAGAATCTATCCAGGTCACATATGGCAGAAAGAAGGATGCCAGAAAACCTATCGGGATACCCGGGATTGTGATACTATCCGGAATGATTTTGTGATCTATATCTACAAAGGTGATAATTAAGAGTGAGGCAGCGAAGACATAGAGAATCAATGCCGGCCAGGTAATTCCGTATCGGACAAAGAGTGCCAAAGCCAGAATCCCGGAGAGGAGTTCCACTAAGGGATATCGAGCTGAAATCCTATGGCCGCAAAATCGACATTTTCCGCATAGCCACAAGTAACTCAGTATGGGAATGTTGTCGTAGAATTTTATTGGCTGATTACAATGAGGGCATGACGATCCCGGAAGTATAAGTGATCTTGAATTGGGAAGTCTAAAAATACAGACATTCAAAAAACTTCCAATTATCAATCCACCCAAAAAAATAAAGCCGGCAAGCACAAATGGAGTCCTTAATGTCCCTTGTCTAAAACCTCTCTGACTTTTTTTGTTAGCGTATCTATCTCATACGGTTTTTGGACAAAACCCTCTATCCCATCGCGAAAATCCTTGTGATTTTGGGTATCTTGACTGTAGCCGCTGGATATAAGAATCTTCAGAGAAGAGTTCAGCCCTTTTAGGTGCTTATATGTCTCCATGCCATCCATTTTGGGCATGATCATGTCAAGGATGACCAGATCTATATTGCCTCCTTGTTTTTTGTACCGTTTAATGGCTTCTAAACCGTTGGAAGCCAGGAATACTGTGTACCCCTTGTCGGTTAGTATTTCTTGCCCCAGATTTCTTAACACCTCTTCATCGTCTACTAAGAGTATTATTTCACGTCCGCCTGGGATCTTTGATTCCGTTACAATGGCGGCCGTCTCTTCAGTCTTGTAGGACATTGGAAGGAGAATTTCAAAGGTGGTCCCTTTAGCCGGGTCGCTCTCTACATTAATATAGCCCCCATGGTTTTTCACAATACCGTAAACCACAGCAAGCCCCAATCCGGTTCCCTTTCCCTTTCCCTTGGTAGAAAAAAAGGGATCAAATATTTTGCTCTGAATCTCCTCCGGTATCCCCTCCCCAGTGTCTGAGATCGATATTTTTACATAGTTTCCCGGAGTTGCCTCTATATAGCCAATGTTGAAACCATTATTAAGATGAAAATTCTTCGTTGTCACGGTCAGCTTGCCCCCGGTCGGCATTGCGTCGCGGGCGTTAATGCCTAAGTTCATCAAGACCTGTTCGATTTGTGATGGATCTGCCTCTACTGTCCACAGATCAGAAGCGAGCGATTTTGCTATTTGGATCTTTTTGGGTATGGTTCTTTCAAGAATGTGGAGAGTCTCATCAATTGCCTTGTTGAGATTGATGACCTGGGATTGATACTTCCCCCCGCGGCTAAAGGCCAAGAGCTGTTGTGTCAACCTGGATGCCTTGACAGCCGATTGTTCTATCGTATCTGCGTACTTATAGGTGGGGCAGTCAGGGTCGATCTTGATTTTGAGAAGAGACGCATATCCGAGAATGCCACTCAAAAGATTATTAAAATCATGGGCAATTCCCCCCGCCAAGGTCCCCATAGATTCCATCTTTTGTGCGTGCAGGAGTTGTTTTTGCGTTGATTGAAGCTCCTCGAGTGTATTGGCTAATTCAATATTTTTTTCGGCCAGGCTATTGCGGGAAGTTTCCAGATCATACATGATTTCTTTAATAGGCGAGATATCCCTAAAGACATGCATATAGCCAACAACATCCCCGGATGAGTCCGCAAGGAGCGAAGCGCTGATGAGTATAGTGATTTGTTCCCCAGTGACGGTAGTTATGATCGACTCGATATTAAAGATATTTTCTTTGGAATCGAGTGCTCTCTTAATGGGGCATTCTGTTTCACAAGTATCAGATTTAAGGACATCTTTGCAGTACATCCCCAGGGCTTCTTGAGGCCTGAAACCGGTTATTTTGCTCGCTGCCAGGTTGAAAAAGTTGATCCTCATCTGGCGGTCCGTGGTAAAAACCGCATCCGGCAAGGAATGCAATATTTCGTACGGACTAACTTCTGAAGACCATTTAATTGTCTTATCGCTTCGCGAATGCATAATACGGCTTACCTTGGCGGGGCGAGTTCAGCTACGAATTTGCAGATAGAATCACCCTTCGAACGGCACGTCACTTCTTTTGAAACAAAGGTCCCCATGCCATCTGGGTATTTAGGAGCGTAAACAAGGTCCATATAAGATGCGGTGCAGGCATTGAACATATAGCACCGTCCTCGAGGCTGGGGGCCGTATTCTTCCAAATAACGACCCGGATCGTAGGCATTTCTGACTGTCGTGACAAGTCTTTCTCCCGGGATTAGTTCTTCTACTTCAATATACCCGATGCCAAAAACATTCGTAAAAGCGACCAGGGCGTGGACCTCATCTTCCGGAGTTTTGATCATGGGAAGAATGAAATCCCGCCAATGCATAGATGTCCGCGCCCCATGGAAGGTGTGATAGCCACACGCCAATACTGCATCGTAGAGCTTGTGCTCCACTTCCTGAGCTTCTTTATCATCCACCATATTAAAGATGTTTGAGACCAATTTATAATAGAATTCATTGTAGTTCATGACCACATATACACCAAACGCGGCCATAATGCCTTTTTCATTACTTGCCATCGGAAGGCTCGAACCCAACTCGATTATTTTCTTGCTATCAATCGCCATTGACTTTCTTCGATACACTAAATTCACAGAGGTCATGACGCAATATCATGCACTGCGTTTCTTTTACATCATATGTACTTGGCGCAGCATCAAAGATTGCGCCAAGTACTCCCGCGATATATCCACACGTAAAGTAACAGACAGGGGTCTCTCTGCGGCCATACTTTGCCAGCCATGACACCACATAATAAGAAGAGTCGGCATAAGCAGTACCGCCGCTTTCGGTAAGTTCGCTTAGGTCCAACCTGCCAAAACCCATGAACCGATAAAGTTCAGCCGCTTCCTCCAACGCCTTAACAGTAGATATTCCCTTTAACTCACCGGCCAGGAGCTGTTTAAAATTGCGGAAGAATTCTTCGGCTGCGCTCTCTACAACTACGGCGTGTCCATCAAGACTGGGAATTTCCTCGATCGCCTTTAACAGGCCACAGTTGTAGTGGTGACAATGGAGCGAAATCAGCGCCCCATTAAACTCCATGATATTATTGTCAGAATCGAATTTTAACGAAGGAACCATAAGCAGCCGCCCGTACTTTTGACTTTATTTATTAATCGGACACGTGATATTTTTCCTTTAGGTATTAGGTATTAGGTATTAGGTATTAGGTATTAGGTATTAGGTATAGAATAGTACTATGATAGTCAAGCTAAAAAAGCTTGTATCTTAGTCTAAGATCTGTTAAAAAAAGGAACTTGCGGCTCTCATGCAGGGAGCCGGGTTTCGCAAAGTCGTTCACAAAAGACTTTTTACGAAACTATCAGAATTGGTAATTGTGATGAATAAGGCCATGAAGGTTTTGATAAAAAAGACCTATGGCCTTTTTTTATGGGTGCTTAGCTGGAGGTAATGATGTTAGAGGATGAAAAAAACCGGTTAATTCTTTTGATCAACCACTGGATCAAGCACAATAAGGAGCATACAGAAAGCTATCTGGACAGAGCGAAGGAACTGGAATTTCAGGGGCTTGATAATGTAGCGAAACACATAAGAGAAGCCTCGGAACTTGTTTTGAAGGCAAACGAAGAATTTAAAGCGGCAAAGAATTTGCTGTAAAGGTTGATGATTTCGTAAAAAGTCTTGAGTTTGATAAAGGATGGCTAAGTAAAAAGGTCAATATACAAGGCGTAGTAGTTTTTCAGGTATGAAGGCATACACATGGTATGTCGAATGCCTGAAAAACTACTACAACGCAGTAGATTGGACTTTTTACGACGCCATCAAGCTTGGTTTTTTGAAAAGAGTGTACTCTAAAATTTTTTTATGATACACGTAGACTCAGATGTAGCCAGGAAGGCTAATAAATTTTTATTATCTGTAAAAAAAATAAATAAGTAAAGGCCATGAAGGCTTTAAGGATTGGAAGCTTGTCCTTTTAAAGTCTCATGGCCTTTTTCAGTTTTGAAGCCACGAAGGTCATAAGACAGAACCCTTTGTGGCTTTTTTTGTTTTTAAGAAAGGAGACAATAATGAAAAGGTTTTTGTTGTTACTCTGTTTACTCGGACTAATCTTTACCAGCCCAGGCCTTGCCCTTGCTGAAGAAAAGGGGGAAGAGACTGATATTGTTCAACTTGAAGATGTGGTGGTGACCGCAACGAAAACACCCCACACCTTAAAAGATGTGCCTGTGGAAACTGTTGTGATTACCAGGAAAGATATCGAGCGGACGAACGCACAAAACGCCTTGGACATCTTGAAAATCATTCCAGGGATCAACACGTCTGTTCATGATGATGTTTTCGGAACGTACACATGGCGAGCCAACCTGCGAGGGTTAGACTTAATCAGATTCCTGTAGATTTGATCGAGAGGGTTGAAGTGGTCAAGGGCCCGAGTTCGGCATTATACGGCAGCGATGCCATGGCCGGCGTGATCAATATTATTACCAAAAAAACTCCCGACAAGGCGACCGCAAGAGCTGGTGCAGCGTATGGATGGTACAAGATCAAAGAAAAAAAGAGCAGCAGTGGCGCGATTACCAAACCTTCTGACGATGGGCAAAGCAGAAGTCTCTCTACGAATTATGTTTCTTATGGTGACAAGCTTTCGGATTGTTCCCGCTATTTGCTGCATTACAATTATGAGAGCGCAGAAGACACAGGTGAAGATCCTATAACGTCTGAACGCCACTTTTTTATGGGCAAACTGGACGCTGATCTTAGCGAGAGCATTGACGTCTACCTAAAGTATGAGCTGAGTGATTATGAAAAGATCGACAGCCGACAGGAGGAAAGCTATCGCGTTTCCGCAGGGATTGACTTTCGTCCAACGGACGACCATTTCTTTTCTTTGAAGGGATATACATACGTTTGGGATTTCGCACACGGTTATCCTGGTTTTGCTTATGGTTATAAACATGGCGATGTAGGTTATAACCAGGGGGAGGTCCAGTATACCTGGTATTCCGGCGAAAGGAATGTCCTCACCCTCGGCGGAGAAGTTCAAAAGCAAGATATTGACTACACCATAGAAAATCCCGACGGCAGTATAGTCAACGTTAATGAAGACGTAGATACCTCCAGTGTTTATGTGCAGGATGAGATCACTCCATTCAAGGCTGTCACCATTGTCGGAGGTCTTCGTTATGATGATCATTCCACCTTCGGAAGTGCGGTAAATCCTAAATTGAGCCTCATGTATAAATTTTCTGAAGATACCACTTTAAGGGCTTCAACAGGCAAGGCCTTTAAATCGCCCACCATTCGTCAACTTTACTACGATGCTCCGTACAACCACGGCACTTTTTACTGCCAGTCTAATCCGGATTTAAAACCGGAAAAGGCTGTTGGTTATTCCGCAAGCATAGAACAATGGCTGTTCGACCAGCGTATTATGGTCAACCTGGGTTATTTTCGTAATGACGTGGAAGACATGGTGGTCAGAGAAGATACAGGCACCCTGTATAACGGCCTTCCGCTATTGATTTACAGGAATGTGGAGGAGGCTCATACACAAGGGGTTGAGGTGCTGTCCAGGGCATATCTGACCGAAGAATTTTTCGTTTCCCTATCTTATACCTATACGGAATCGGAAAATGAGGAAACCGGCAAAGACCTGACCTATGTTCCCGAACACAGTCTTAGTTTTTCGCCTGCATATGAGTTAAAGAAATACGGTTTGGGCACGAGTGTGACTATCTCATACATTGGTAAACAATACACAAATTCGGATAACACCGCTCAGGTCGATGAGCATACCGTCGTAGACGCGAAAATCTATAAACACCTTTCCGACAAGGCCAAGCTCTCTTTTGAGGCGGACAACATTTTTGACTCTGATAAAGGTGATGAAGGTAATTTCCGCACCGGAAGAACTTTTACGGTTAAATTGGATGTTTTCTTTTAATTTTCTCAGATAAACACAAACATTTTAAACAGAAGGGAAGATATTATGAAAAAAAACGTATTCAAACTCTCTTTAATTATTTTGTGGGCCTTTGCTTGTTTATTTGCTCATTCCGGTCTGGTGGAGGCCCATGACCTGTGGCTTAATATTGACAATCATTATACGGAAGCGGGGGTGGAAACCAATGCAAAGGTGGTATTCGGCCATAATTTCCCTTATTACGATATATTAATTTCGAGCGAAGACCTAAGTGAGTTTTGCTATTTATCTCCTCTTGGGAAAAAGACCAAAATTGCAAAGACATGGAAAGAAATAAAGGGGGAGAGCTACGGACAACCAGCAGGCGCACGGGTAGGAAAGGTCAGCCTCGACCAAAAAGGGACCTATCTAGTTGTTGCTTCCCGGAAGAGAAAAGGGGATAAGGAACATGTGCCATCAGAAAAGTACGCTAAATCCATCATCACTGTGGGTCAAGGCAGCGACAATGTCAGCCAAACCTTTGGCCATCGAATTGAGATTGTTCCTCTAAAAAATCCTTCAGAGGTAAAGGCGGGTGAATCTCTCCCCGTTAAGATTCTATTTGAGGGCAAGCCCTTGTCTACATATGTTTATGCCACTTACGCGGGATATTACTCTGAAGATGAGCCGTTTCCCGTCTTTACCAAAAGCAATGAAAAAGGAGTGGCCTATGTAAAGATCAGCAAGCCCGGCATCTGGATGGTAGTAAGCAATCATAAAGTGGACTTCTCCGCGTCATTAACCTTTGAAATAAAATGAAACAGTTAAATATCTATAAGGTGCTATTAATTTTGGGACTATGCATGGTTCACAGCCCCCTCTACGCCCATGGCATCAAATATTCACTCGGTTCCGGTGGGATTGTGGTCCATGCCTCTTTTGATAATAATCAACCTGCCAGTGGATTGTTTGTAGCCATCTTTGCCCCGGAGTCATCCGACAAATTTCAGACAGGAAAGACGGATCTGAATGGCCGTTTTGTGTTCTTTCCGGACAGAGCCGGAGATTGGGAGGCCCTGGTATTTGATCAAATGGGACACCGCTTAGAGGTTATGGTGCCGGTTGACGAAGCTCTGGCGTTACAAGTAAACCAAAGCTGTGGGGGGTCGACTGAAAATTCTCTCTCCAGATATGAAAGAGCCTTAATGGGCATCTCTATCATCTTTGGAATTTCCGGGTTTTTCTTTTGGTGGAGAGGTAGGATAATTTATAGGAGAAATAAAGAGGAAAACCAGATCGAAGCGCAGGGCACGGGGTGAGGCTTAAAGCGGGAAGGAGGTGGTTAGAAGGCCACCGTAAATAAAAATGCGAAAGCATTAAATGAAGCTTTCGCATTTTGTCAAATCACAGATTTTTTACAAATGGGCATGGCTATGATTTTCTGTTTCATGGCCGAGATGGTCGTGTTCGTGCGGTCCGTGATCCCCATTGTGCTCGTGGTCATGCACATCGGCTGAGGCCCCGTGGCCGTGTTCATGCTTGTGTTCATGAAGATGTTCGTGCGCATGGATATGTTCGTGCTCATGGGTGTGGGTCATGTCCTCGTGACTGTGCTCATGAGAATGCGCATGGTCGTGTTCATGTGCATGAACATGCTTGTGTTCGTGTGTTCCTTCCATATTAATAGCTCCTTTCTTAGGATCTTGTTAAGCCCTTCGTGGACTTGTTTATAAAAATATATTTTAGTGCCGCAGCATAAGCTTGTCAATGTTTTTCCAGATTCTGTTTTTCCAGATTCCTCCCGGGTTTTGGGGACAGACTTTGCCCTTTCCCAGTAGACGAGATGCCTTGCCTGTTAAAGCTGACCAACCACAAGACTCTTACATAACAGCAGATAACTTCATTTTGCCTTTACATATACCCACCACCCCAGTATGATATGAAATATCATGATGACAGCAAATTTCAGATTCATGATATTTATCACGTCTGTGATTATATTAGTCTCTAACACTATGCCTGTCTTTGCAGGATATGACATAGCATGGACCCCCAGGATTTCTATACAGGAGGAGCATGATGATAATCTTTATCTTGCAAATGATGATGGTGTGTCAGACTGGATAACCGTAGTCTCGCCTGGTCTATACCTGGATATTCATTCCCCTGTTAGCATGCTCTTCTTTGACTATGAGGCCGGCTTTACCTTCTATCAAAAGGAATCCGTTAACAATACCGTACGGCATAATGCTTTCGTAGATATACATCAACACCTTTTTGAATCCTTAGAATTGAGAATCACTGATAGATTTATTAAATGGGAAGACCCTATAGAGATAATCGATGGGGTATGGGGTGTTAGAAGGACGAGGAATACCTACTGCCGAAATGTCGGTGAGGCACAGATACTGCATCATTTCGGGGATGAGAACCTCTTCACTATGGGATATCGTAATTTACTCTTGGAAAATGAAGACCCTTTGTTAGATGATAGCATGAATCACAATTACTTTACGGAAGCAGTATATTGGTTCAATCCCTCTAACGGTATAAGTATAGAGTATGCTTATAATAAAGGCGAATTTGAAACGTATGACGATTTTAAGCAAAATGAGGGGAAGGCTACTCTGTCTCACCGCTTTGATCTGCTTACAGAGCTCTGTTTGGGGTATGCCTTTTCCACTATGGATCTTCAAGGGGCAAACGGAGATTATCATATTCATGATTGGAGCTTGGGTATAACGTATACATTGCCGGACGATTTATCTATATCTTTGGGAACGGGATATTATATCCGAAGAGCTTCGGGTGTTGAGGATGACGACACTTACAGCCTGTATGCAGAGTTAGAGAAGGTATTTAAGCGGGGATTCGCTAAGGTAGGCACCACGAAAGGATACGATGAGAATTTTTTTGACGCAGAAAATTTAGGATTTTCTATGTGCTGGATTGTAGAGGGCCAAGGCAGCTATATGTTAGTGGAGAATATAGCTTTGAATCTGAGTGGGTTGTTCCGAAATGATGTCTTTCCAAGACCGGGCGTTGATCGGGAGGAAGATAGGTGGGAGGTAGGCGGAGGCGTGGCCTATACTATTAGCGAGTGGTGTTCGGCAGGTATTGACTATGCCTATAGAGAGAGGGACTCCGACATAGATCTATATGACTATACGGACAATCGCTTTATTTTTAAGCTGGTATTTGAACGTTGATGGATGCCAATGAAATTTACCAACAAAGGTAAGGGAATTACGGTAGGGATATTAGCGGCCCTCCTTGTTATCGTTCTGACACACTTGGGGTTGTTCTCCAATGTATTGCAACGCCTCGAACATTGGGCATTAGATTATAGATTTCATCTGGCAAGTAACAGCGTAGACACATCTGATATAGTTATAATCGGTATAGATGACGAATCGATTCAAAAATTGGGCACATGGCCCTGGCCCCGTTCTTATCATGCCAAGCTGATAGATATCCTTGCTCGAGCCAAGGCCGAGGTCGTCGGCCTGGACATCATTTTCTCCACACGCACTTCTCAACAAGATCTTCAGTTGGCCGCGGCAATCAACAATGCGCAAAATGTAATTATTGTTGCACACCCCACTATGCCTGCTCAAATATCATTTGCCGGGAACATAATGACTGTCGACCACATTCAAAGTCCTCTCAAGGAGATGGGCGAAGGTGCGCGGGGGGTGGGGCACATAGCCGTGGTTTATGATACTGATGGGGTTGTGAGAAGAACTCCGGCGTTCCTGAGAACCAAGGACAGGACACTGTTGGCTTTTGGTATAGAAGTTGCTGTAGCGTATAGCGAGGAGAAGGACAGGAGCATCCGTCTCGATAGAGATTATCTCCAAGTGAATGCGATAAAAATCCCCTTGGACGGTGAAGGAAATATGTTGGTCAACTATGTGGGCGGGCCACATCGGTTTACGGAAATCTCTTATTCCAAGGTAATAGAGGGGGAAGTCCCCCTGGATTTTTTTAAAGACAAGATTGTTCTTGTCGGAGTCACCGCCAGTGGTCTATCGGACGCATGGATTACACCTTTCATTCATCAGGGCGGGATGTCCAGCGTGGAGCTCCATGCCAATGTAATACATACCATTCTGAATAAAAGATTCTTTATACACTTGGGGAAGTGGCAGAGTGGGTTGATGGTCCTGTTGTTGGGGATTATGTCAGGTTTTATTTTTTATAGATTTCCACGTCTTAGCGTGGTTTTTTTGATGTCTATGATACTGTTTATTGCGTCGGGATCCCTCTACCTCTTCCTCAAGAGGCGGGTGTTATTGGAGACCGTCTCTCTTTTGAGTGTGCTATGTGCCACCTATATACCCATTACAGTGATAAAGATTAGAGAGTATAAAATGGGGATGTGGAAGAGAGATGTGGAGATGTCCGCGGTATTTAAGATGAGTGAAGCTATCAAGAGTGCGGGAGATACTATAGAACAGCGCATAGGCGCTGTTTGCCGACTGATAAAGGAGTGTGCAAGAACAGACGCTTGCTATGTCATACTCAATAGGGGCGATAAAGAAGTAGTTATAGATGGAAATGGCCGGAATATATCAAGACAGTTAGCAGATCGGGAGATAGTCCGGGGGGTCATCGAGACAGGAAAGCCTATCGTAACAGGCAATGAGAAGGGAGCGGCGAGGACCAGAGGGTCTATGTACAGTCCTATTAAATCGATTAGCCGCATTTACGGTGTCCTGTTTATAGAAAAAGAGGAGGTGTTTGACGCCGAAGATGTGCAGACAGCGTCCATTTTCACCGATTATCTGGCGTTTATTTTGGAGAGGAACGCTATGTTACATAAGGTGCGGGAGTCGCAAGTTCAGACGATCCATGCCCTTGCCAAACTTATAGAGGCTAAGTATCCATACATCCGCGAACATTTGGGTCAGGTTTCCAAGTTGGTAGTAAAGATGGCTCGGTTTTTGGATGTTCCGGAAGGTAAGGCAAGGGTCATTAGGTATGCCTCCCTGCTGCATGATATTGGGATGATAGGAATACCAGAGGATATACTTTATAAATCAGACCCGTTGACCACCGAAGAGAGATTTCATCTGGAATCGCATCCTGAGGCAGGTATAGAGGTGCTTAGGTCTATAACATTTCTTAAGATGGCTATCCCTATCATTATGCACCATCATGAGAGGTACGATGGTAAAGGATACCCGGATGGTTTGGCTGGCGATGAGGTTCCTTTAGGTTCCCAGATATTAGCGGTAGCCGATAGTTTCGTAGCCATGCTAGCCGATCGTCCTTACAGAAAGGCGCTTAAACAAGAAGATGCTGTCTCTGAAATCAAAAGGCAGTCCGGTTTCCAATTTAATCCCAAGATAGTGACGGCCTTACTTCAGTCATTGAATAAGGAGGAGTCAAATGGCAAAGAGGATAATTCTTAGTTTATTGGGGGTTATGATTTCCATTTCCCTATGTCCCTATGCCTGGGGGCAGGATTCTACAATCGAAACGGCGCGTGTCCTCAGGACAAAGGGAACCACTATGGTTTATCACCATGACAGCGCTGAATGGTCTGTGGCTAAGAGGGAGATGAGACTTGTTCAAAGCGATACAATAAAAACGCTCTCAGATTCAGAGGTGGATTTATTGATTGAAGATATTGCGGTTATAAGATTAAAGGAAAACACCACATTAGAGCTTGCCGAGATCGGAATGGAGGCGGCAAAACCTGTTGAGTCTTCGAGGGCGGTATTGATAGAGGAAAGAGCCGCCGGCACAGGAAAGAAAAATATTTTCAAATTGATGCAAGGGAAGGTGCTTCTCTGGGTCAGATATGTTGTTCAGGATTCAATCTTTGAGGTGCATACATCGATCGGTGTGGCAGGAGTGAGGGGGACCCGCTTTATGGTCTCTGTCCTCAATGAGGACACTACCATGGTGGCTGCATTAGAAGGGGTTATCGAGGTCAGGAATATACAGATACCGGACAAGGCCGTAGTACTTAGAACAAAGGAGACCTCGATCATTGTGAGGGGGGCCCATCCCAGTGAACCAAGAAGGGTTAGTGAAGAAGTATATAGAGACTTAAAGGAAACTTTAGAATTGAGGTTGGTAAGACAAAGCGTGGGCTTCAAAAGAAAACCCGGCAGTAGGTATGACGGGATGTATAGCAGTAGCAATATATACTGGGAAGGCGGCATGCCGGTAAGCGGCGGTTTGGATACACAGGGGATGGCAGACCACGGCATTATGCCGATGCTGGGCGGAACCACCACGATGGGCGGAACCACCACGATGGGAGGGACCACCACGATGGGGGGCGGAACTACTACGATGGGGGGCGGAACTACTACGATGGGGATAGGGAGTACTACTGTGCGGGGAGGAAGTACGGCTGTCATGAGAGAACCTGTTCGATCTCCTGTAGATAGCAAATCAGGTGGTGCCACGGGCGGTAAGGGCGGTAAGAAGTAGGGCAATATTTTGGTGAGAGAGGCGATTCTAAAAGGAGACGCTTTGAAACTGCCTCGAGAGAATGGTATAGATGACTAAAAGAGTTTTGGAAAGGCGAATAGTTCTAATTCTGATACCATCATTGTTACTATGCTTTTTAGTGCCCGCCATGATTGTTATTCATAGAAGTAAAAAGGCCCTTACCGACCAGATAGAAAGAGAGACGAAACAACTGAGCGCCGCACTTACTTCTATCAAAGACAAATCCCCAACAGATCTGGTAAACAATATAAGCAATGAATTTGATACGCCTACATGGGTTTCCGTCTACGACAAAGAATTAAGGCGCATAGCGAGCACTACAGAAGAAGATATAGGCGGGGGAGACGACCTGAGCATTGCTCTTCAAATGGGTTGTCAGGTAGAAGGCCTTGAGAGAAAAGGCAATAAGAGAATGTACCATATAATTACCCCTCTATTCTCAGGAAATGACAAGAAAACTATCGATGGGTTGTTAGAGGTTGGAACGTCGCTGGAAGGGATAAATGGGTATATCTTTTCGACCTATCGGGATACCTTGATAATTTTCATTCTGGGGATAGGTATATTAGGCGCCGTCTTTCACCTTGTCTTCAGGAGATATGTGGCAACTCCTATTCAGAGATTGGCAGATTGGATAAACGTGCCGGACAAGGATGTAGTGTTAGATGATGAAGGAGAGATAGGCGCTCTTGCACACTCTCTGAGCATGACGCTCCAAGAAACAGAGCAGAAGAGAAAGGTCCTTGAACGCTCCAATATGAATTTGAAGCAGAAGATAGAAAAAAAAGAAAGGGACTTGCGGAAGGCCGGCCAAGACCTGGAAGATGCGCAGTACCACCTTGTAAGGGCAGGCGCACTGTCCGCGTTGGGTGAGTTTGCCGCCGGGATATCTCACGAGATCAATAACCCTATAGGGATAATTCTGGGATTCTCTCAGTTTTTATTAGATGAAGTCGACTCCGGACACCCTCATTATAAGAACCTAAAAAGAATAGAAACCGAATCTTCAAGGTGTAAAAAGATTGTAGGTGACCTTTTAAATTTTGCCAGACCTTCCGAGTCACATTTGACGATGATCGGGCTTAATGAAGTTATAGATGAGACCCTTTTGTTAATCAATCATCAGATGTCCCTTGATAAGATAAAGATTATAAAAAGGTACCATACACCTCTCACTCCATTACTTGCGGATTCAAGCCAGATGGAACAGGTACTTATGAATATTATAGTTAATGCCGTTCAGGCCATGCCTCAAGGAGGTGAACTTACAATAGCTACCTCTGTGTGTGCATTAACCAGGGATGAGTGCAGGCAGATCGCCGCGTCCTCCATGGACCATAAGACCGATCTTATGGCTCAAGAGGGTTTTGCCGGTATGTCAAGGAGGGTGTTAAGTAAAAAAGAGGTAAATAAACCCGGGGATAAGGCCATCAAGCTTGATATATCCGACACGGGGTGCGGGATTCCAAGAGAAAACCTTGCCAAAATCTTCAACCCTTTTATTACTACTAAGGAAGGCGGGACCGGATTAGGTCTATCCATCTGCTGGAAGTTGGTAAAAAAACAAGGTGGAATAATAGGGGTAGAGAGCGTACAGGGGAAAGGCGCCACATTTACTATCAAACTCCCCTTAAGGAAGAAGCAAGATGGACAGAAGGGCTGATATCTTGATAGTAGATGATGAGATGGGTTTCTGTGAACTCGTGCAGGGGATATTGGCAAGGGAGGGATATCACGTAGACACGACCACCAGTGGTCATCAGGCGCTGAAACTCCTCACTGAAAATACCTATGACATCGTATATACCGATCTAAAAATGCCGGAGATAGACGGCTTAAAGCTACTCAAGAGTATCAAGGCGATCGATGAAAACATAATAGTGTTAATGACAACAGCTTATGGGACCATAGAAACGGCAGTTGAGGCTATGAAGTATGGGGCCTATGATTATATTACCAAGCCTTTTCAAAAGGATGAGATAAAAAAGGTTACAAGAAATGCCTGGGAAAAGAAGCAGCTTGTTGATGAGATGCTTTACCTGCGTCAGGAGATAGGTAAACGATATAGCTTCGAAAACATAATCGGTAAGAGTAAGGTGATGCATGACCTTTTCGAGGTGATCAAGAGAGCGGCAGAGACAAAAAGCACGGTCGTCATACAGGGAGAGAGCGGGACCGGAAAGGAGCTGATCGCCAGGGCCGTACATTACAACAGTCCAAGAAAGAGTAGACGGCTAGTTGCCGTCAATGTGAGCGCTCTTCAGGACACGCTATTGGAGAGTGAGCTGTTTGGGCATATAAAAGGGGCCTTTACCGGAGCCTATACTACCAAGAAAGGGCTTTTTGAGACCGCAGACGGAGGCACCCTCTTTTTGGATGAGATCGGTGACACCACGCCAACCTTACAAGCAAAGCTATTAAGGGTGCTACAGGAGCATGAATTTACACCTGTTGGCGGAACCTCCCCCATCAAAGTGGATGTAAGATTGATCACCGCTACCAATAAAGACCTCTATAAAGCAATGGATGAGGGAACATTTCGTAAGGATCTGTTCTATCGATTGAAAGTAATTACTATAAATGTTTCCCCTCTTAGGGAAAGAAAAGAAGACATCCCTCTGCTAACAGCCCATTTTTTGAAAAAATACGCTCAGGAATTCAAGAAGGACATTGAGACCATATCCCCACATGTTTTGGAATTACTTGCAGGGCATTATTGGCCTGGGAATGTGAGGGAACTCGAAAACATAATTGAGGCTGCGGTTGCGCTGGAAACCGGCAACATGCTCACATCAAAGTATATTTACCTTAATAAAAAGGGGTACATCCCCAAACTCTCGTCCTGCATAAACAGCAAGCCATCCACCTTCCAGGAAGCAAAGCGGCTATTTGAGCGAGATTATATAATAAATGCCTTGAAGCGCTGTAAGGGTAATATTGCTCAGGCAGCCCGGGAAACAGGAATACTGCGACCCAACCTTTATGAGAAGATAAAACGATATGGGATCAGGAGTAAGGATTATAAGGGATAGATGTATTAAAAATAGAAAAATGTAATAAAAATGGTACATAATAGGAAAATCTTGTGTATTTAAGCGAGGTTCTCCTTGCCCCGGAAGGAATAGGACGCAGGAAAAGTCATACAAACAGAAGATAAAAGGCTTATAGGCAAAGGCAGCGTCATGTTAAAAGCCTTAAAACAAACTTGATGCGTTCGTAAAAAGTCTTTAATTCTCCTATTAACAAGAAAGTCTTAGCTCATTTTTTAATCGATATTTACTTCAACGTAACTTACCCACCTAAGTGAGACCTTTACATAACTGCCATTTCTCCGTGATGCGGCGTCAGGCTGCAAATTTCAATCCTCGAAATACCCAATGTATTCCTCCGGTTAAATTTTTCACCTTCCTTGCCTGACGGGCACGCAGTGAAGCGTCAGCGCTCATAATGTCGCGTTATGCAAAGCTCTAAGTGCCGGATTCAAATCATAAGTCATTGGCATGGTCAATGCACATGCTACGGGTCAAATTAAGGGCGGCGTAGCCAAGCGGTAAGGTGAGGGTCTGCAACACCCTTGTGCAGTGGTTCGACTCCACTCGCCGCCTCCAGAGTATATCTTAGAGACCTTTGCATAACGCGACATTTTTTCGTCAGGCCTTATTCTCTGGACTGGAGATTAGGGTAGGGCTGCCGGGAGTCTTCTATAGGAAATCCCCTTTCCCAGAGTTTCGGCAGCCCGCTTTAATTACACAGGAAGGGAAGGATGATGGATTAGCAAAAATAAGCTCATCGAAGACTTTTTGCTAATCCATCAAGTATAACCTAAATTGAGCGATTTTTGACTCGATCTGCACCAATCTCTTCCTCAAAAATCGCTCAACTTAGGTATAAGGAAGGAGAATAAAAATGGGGCACGATAAAGTATTTGGCTACTTGCTCACTATAGACATCTATGGTGTTGAGCCAAGCAAATGTCAAGACCTTAACCTTGGCTATGGTTTTCTGGATAAGCTTCCAGATCACATTGGTATGCATAAGCAAAGTCTTCCTCACATATATGTTACGCCCTCAGAGTGGATAGGGAAGGGTGGATTATCCGGCTGGGTCGGTCTTATCGAATCGGGGATTCAGTTACACACTCTAACTGATAAGGGATTTGTGAGCATAGATTTATATACCTGTTCGTATATTGACCATGCTTTAGTCCCGGGAGTTCTCGAATTTGTAAAGAAATATTATCCCTATGAATTTAGTGAGACAAATTTAATAGAAAGAGGCTTAGAATACTACAACCCGGAGAGAGACACACAATGTACAAGGAAAGTATACCCGATTTCCCAGAATTCAAGCCATTGGACTTAAAGGATCGAGAGAGACTGCTCCCTTATTTTTGGCAGCTGCAACCGGAGATTTCCGACCGATGTTTTACAAATCTTTTCATATGGCAGGAATTTTATAATATCCAAATCAGTCAATTTAAGGACGCCATTTGTATTTTTAGCGCCAACAATACAACCCCGGAAAAGGAGTTCTTTTTTCCGCCGTTGGGACAGAACAATGTCGTGGAGGCGCTTGATGCATGTTTTGAGTTTATGTCGTCTCGCGGTATGCGCCCAATTGTGAGGCGGGCATCTGAAGAATTTGTACATACTTGCCTGGGCAGCCAAAATGGATATGCAACCAACGAGGATTTAGTGGTCTCGGACTATATTTATGGGGCGGAAGACATGATCACTCTTCGCGGCAGGCGATACCACGGTCAGAGAAATTACATTAAACGATTTAAAAAGAAGTACTCCAACTACTCCACCGAATTTTTGAATAAGCAAAACATCTCAGAATGTATTAAGTTTAACAATGAATGGCTTGAGAATAAATTGTTGGGTTTATCACAAAAACTCGATATCCATTCTGATCCTCCGCCTGATGTCATTGTATTTTTGAAAGCAGAGGCCGAGACAGCTAGGAAAATTCTGATGAACTTTGAAGCATTACGCCTTACAGGTCTGGCCGTTCGCATAGATGGTCGTATTTGCGCTTTCACCGTAGGTGAAAAAGTTAACAATCGAACGGCCTTGATTCATATCGAGAAGGCTGATCACAGTTACTTGGGTTTGAGCCAGTTTTTAAGTCAAACCTTCTGCGAACAGGCGTGGGCTGATTGTAAATATATTAATAGAATGGAAGACTTAGGCGTTGAGGGCTTACGGAAGGCTAAACTGGCATTGGGTCCCCACCACATGGCAAAGAAATACAATATTACTCTTAAGTCTAAATCGCTCAACTTAGGTTAAAGAGTCTACTTAATATCCTCCCAGCAAGATTCTCCAATTCTTGAATTGATCGGTTTAAAAATCCTTACACAAACGAGGCAGTTTCAAAATTGATGACTTCGTAAAAAGTCCCCAATTCGCCCGGCTGGTCACTTGATAAGACTCTCATTGGGCATTGGTCATTTCACATTTGTCATCTGTCATTTTTTGAATGGTAAATGCCCAATGGTAGATGATAAATGACAGATGATAAGACCAAATGGGCTCATCAGGGACTTTTTACGAAGTCATCAAAATTGAACGTTTTGAAACTGCCTCCCATGAGTTCTATTATTTAATAGTTTGCGAATTAATACCGATGTGTTAATTAACGAGCCAGTTGCAAAACGTCCCCTTCTGTCCGATATCTGCGTCAGGCTCAAATTTTAATCCTCGAAATACTCAATGTATTCCTGTGGTTAAAATTTTCGCCTTCCTTGATCTCGAACAAAATTGAACATTTTGAAACTGGCTCTAACAACAAAAAATAAAGGAGAGGCTGGAACTTGGAGCATACCATTACTGTATTAAAGGTTAACAACTTAAATCTGCTACACAATAGGATGCGAAGCGGAATGGTCAATATTCGAGTGGATACCAAGGTGGGATCCTGCTCCGAGTCCCCTGAAGAATATGGCATTGCCCATTTTTTGGAGCATATCATGTTTAAGGGGACAATGAAAAGGGCGGCCAAGGATATAAAAAAAGATGCTGCGAGAATCGGTGGTAAGCTCAATGCGTGGACTTCATTTGATCAGACCGTTTACCATATAACCGCGTTGAAGGAAGAGTTTGAACGTGCTTTTGAGCTTTTGTCGGACCTTTTTTTAAACCCGATATTCCCTGAAAAAGAGATTGAGAAAGAGAGGGTCGTCGTACTTGATGAGATTCGGAGATCAGAAGATCGACCTGCAAGTCTGTTGCACCACAAGATGTCGGGAAGGTGTTGGTCACATAATATTGACCATAGGATATTGGGCCTAAAGGAGAATATAGAGAGGATAACAAGAGACGAGATCATCAGCTGGCGCAATAGGTACTATTCAGGCGAAAATATTCAGATTGCCGTTGCCGGTGATATTTCCGACCAGAAGGTGGCCGATGCCGTCAATCGATATTTTTTCTCAAGCCATGAGACTGAGGAGGTGGTCTATCCTGATGTAACGTTTAGGGGCGGGGGGGATGACTTTTACAAAAGCGGTATTACTGCGACCTATTTCTTCATGGGATATCCCGCGCTTCCCAGGGAGCACAAAGATCACATTAAACAGAAGGTGATGGCTTATGTCTTGGGAGGACATTCTTCCTCATTGTTGTTTGAACGGATAAGGGAAGAGATGGGATTGGTGTACGGGATCGGGGCCACAGTCTTAAATGTTGAAGCCTTCAATACATTGGCTATGGGTACGAGCTCAAAACCGGACGATATAGGTGTAATCGAAAGGACTATAAAAGAGATAATCGAAAAGTTGTGTTCCTCCAAGATTTCCGAAGATCGCTTGACCATGGCAAAAGCATCTATGTTAAGTTCGATAAGGATGCTTGCAGAGTCCCCGGTTGGGATGAACCAGATCGTTGCGTCGGGATACTTAAAAGAGGAATCCGAGAATATGTACAATAGGTTCAATCGGGAGATTCCAAAAGTTACGCGAGATGATGTATTGTCAATAGCCCATGAAACATTTAAAGCAACACCATACATCGGAAGACTGTGGCCTGAATAACGTTCTGTCTTGACACATTTTAAAGATATGTTTTACGTAATGAGGTATGGACGAAGGCTATGCTATTGCGAATGCTATGGATCTTTTTGGTGTTTCACGCCGGAAGATTCAACAATGGATTTCAGACGGTTTTATAACAGTCGATACGAATCCGAAATCTCGCAAACGCCTTTCCAAGAGTAATCTTATAGAAGTTGGCGTTCTTAAGCAACTGGATCAATACAATTTTTCTATAGAATATCTAAAAGAGGTGTGGCCTAAAATTCAGCCTATCTTGTCCCGGCCCCCTGCTGAGCGGCCCGATCACAAAGAATGCCTCTGCGTCGCATTGACAGCCTTTGGTTCTCCGCCGAGATTGATGGATTTGACCGATATGGAGGGCCTCGATTTTTTTATAGACAAACTGGAAGATGAATTTATAGATTTTTCCGATTTTGTTGAGGTGTCCTTGATTAACATTAATAGGATTAAGCGGATAGTACAGGAAGTTTTGATGGTTTCGTAAAAAGGACGGATTGGTTATGTCATGTTTTGTTAAAAGAACTGCGTTTTTCATTCTTCTTGCTTCTCTTCTCTTGGGTTGCAATCAGCCTTCTTCTCCTGTTTTCAAAGAAGAGATCGTAGGACTGAAGCTTGTTCGATTGATTACCGGTGAGGACGCCTTACTTGCCATAAACAAGCTCCATGGACAAGAGATCGATGTGGTAAGTGGGGTGATCGCTTGCTACCAGGGAGAAAAAGAAAAAGCAACGATATGGCTTTCTGAGTCGCCAAGTGAGAATGATGCCATACAACAGACCGCTGATATGGTACGCAAGATGAGAGACAGCAAAAAAACGCCTTTCAGTAATTATGCAGAGATAGATCGGAGTGGGATGAAAATATATTCATTTATGGGGCTGGGGCAGCAGCATTATATTTTCAGGGTCAAGACAAGTATCTATTGGATATCGGCGAACCCCGGTACGATTGATAAGGTCTGGGAAGGGCTGGTTAAATAACCGTTATAGGAGGCTGTCCGAGAATTCTGATCCTACTGCAAAAGCGTGAGAAACGGCCCAAATTTCCGCAAGTTTTCGCCAAATAGGCCTGCTATTCTCCTCAAATTTGCGAAAATTTTGTCTCGTTCTCACGCTTTTTCGTTACGGACATAATTCTCGGACAGCCTCCTATTCTGTTTCATAAAATGACTGGATGCTGCTCTTGTTAAAGCCCACATGCTTCAACTTCCGTGCAACTCCATTTTTTACGATGGTGGCATTGGTAAGATTGATAAACATTTGAGTCCCATCATTCATTTCGTCTGAGATCCTGCGATTTCCTTTGATGGTTACTTCCCCTACGATATGCTCTCCGGTGGTGGTAATGAATTCTATCTTTTTCTTTTTCGCGTCTTTTTTAACCTGTTTGAACATTGGATCTAACATGCTGGCCTTGTCCTCCTCCTCAAGTATTTACTAACTCTTCGTATAGTTACGAACGTATCTTTAATCTTAATTGTCAAATGTCCGTTGTCCGTCGTCAGTTGCCCGCCTTTGTCCTTGACATTCATCGACATTTTTGGGTTAATCGTCATTGTAATTTGCCCCTGAGTATGTTCCCGATAGAGAGAGCTTTGCACAACGCGACATTTTTTCGTCAGGCAAGAAAGGCAAAAATTTTAACCGGAGGAATACATTGGGTATTTTGAGGATTAAAGTTTGAAGCCTGACGCCGCATCACGGACACGAAGTGAAGCGTCAGCGCTCATAATGGCAGTTGTGCAAAGCTCTCAGAGAAAGGACTTAAACATGTTGCGAAAAATGGTATGTCCGCCCTTGGTGCTGGCTGTTGCGATCTGGTTTACCTGGTTTTTTTATCTTAATGGCGTAGCTGATGCCGCATTGTCTCCATCCAAGACCCTGACGCCAGGTGTCGATTTTCATTCATCTGAAGACCTGGCAAAGGTAAAAAATCTCCTTGAAAGAAAAGAGGTGCGGGAAAAACTGATTGCGTTTGGCATGCAGCCTGATGAGGTAGAGGAAAAGCTCGTCCAAATGAGTCCCGACCAGGTTCATCTGTTGGCACAGATGTCGGACCGGGTAGCAATGGGAGGCGGCGCTCTGGAAGCAATCATCGCGCTTCTTGTTATTGCTTTGCTGGTTGTACTGATTATCAAAGTAATGGACAAAGAAATCATAATACGTTCAAAATAGTGATCCGAACCGGATGAT
>JAFDAE010000152.1 GCA_019314005.1 Deltaproteobacteria bacterium
CACTACGATTTTTATAAAATATGTCTTCAAGACCAGTCAATCCTAAAAGCGCTTGCCGAAAACGACAAACTGGAGCTGTTCTATTTTGTCCTCTACATTGTTACCCATGAGCTCATCCATATTGTGCGGTTTGGAAAATTCCTGCAAAACTTTGAAGCATCGGATGAAGAAAAGGTTATAGAAGAATCGAGGGTTCATGAGAAGACACACGAGATATTAAAGAATGTTACCAATGTTGCTGTGGAGCCGGTGTTTGAGTTTTACAGGGCGTGGAGAGAGCCGTTAGATGATTTGAAGGATGTATTATAACATGAAAATGATTGAGAAAACGAGAGACACTGCGAGTCTTCCCCAATCCATCCATCTTATTGCTGTTTGCGGCACAGGGATGGGCGCCCTTGCCGGTATGTTCAAGGATGCCGGATTTCAGGTAAGCGGGTCAGATCATCGGGTATACCCCCCAATGAGTACCTTTCTTGAAGGGCAGGGGATAAAAATTATGGAAGGTTTCCAGCCGGAGAACCTCTCACATTCCCCCGATCTTGTTGTCGTGGGGAACGCGGTATCCCGAGACAATCCCGAGATTGTCAGGATGTTTGAAATGGACCTGCCGTACCTATCTTTTCCCCAAGCCTTGAACCAGTTTTTCGTTCAGGACAAGAAGTTATTGGTAGTGGCGGGGACCCATGGCAAGACCACCACGGCATCCCTGCTGGCATGGATCGTGGAATCGGCAGGACTCGATCCGGGTTTTATGATCGGCGGTATTCTCAAGAATTTTGGTCGTAATTATAAGACAGGGAGTGGTCCTTATTTTATCGTGGAAGGGGATGAGGCTTGCAATCATTATCCTACTGTCATGGATCTGATACGGGAAGGGTCATGTCGTACCGTGACGTATGGGTTAAACGAAAGCGCTGAATGGTGTATCAAAGACCTGTTATTTGAGCCGCCCTGGGCGCAATTCACTGTTATGAGGCATGAGGAATCATTTGGGCGTTTCAGAGCGCCCCTTATGGGAAACCACAACCTCTTAAACGCGCTATCCGTGATTGCCGTGGCACACGATATTGGACTGTCCATTCAGCAGATAGCAGAGGGGCTGGAGACATTTGAAGGTGTAAAACGGAGACAGGAGATACGCGGAGAAAAGCGCGGGGTTACCGTGATCGATGATTTCGCTCACCATCCGACCGCGGTAAAGGAGACCATCGGGGCCGTTAGTGCGTTCTATCCCAACAAGAGGCTTGTCGCCGTGTTTGAACCGCGTAGCAATTCGAGCCGGAGGAATATATTTCAAAGAGAATATTCAGATTCATTTGATAGTGCGGATTTGGTTTGCGTCCGAAAGCCAACCTTGTTGGAAAAGATCCCCGTGGATGAGCGTTTTTCTTCTGAACGCCTTGCAGCGGATCTCGAGTCTCGCGGAATAGATGCCCACTATTTTCCTGATACCGATGCCATTATTGAGTTCTTAGAAAAGAATCTCCGTAGTGATGACATTGTGCTTATCATGTCTAACGGCGGTTTTGACAACATCCACGAACGACTCCTTGCCACATTATAACCTTGTTTGGTTAATCTCTTCTCAGTCAACGTATCTCCCTTTTGTCATTCATAAAATTGTGCTATAGTTTTATGCTATATAGGTATTAATCCTTTGCGATGAACTATTCCACCATACAAAACTGAGAGGAAGGGTATTCTATGTATCATACAGCGTTAAGACCATACGCATTAAAAAGACTGGAAGAGGTTGGAAGTGCTGACATACTTATAGGGATTCCGTCTTATAATAATGAACAGACCATTGCTCATGTTGTGCAGATGGTCTCACACGGGCTGGATAAGTATTTCAAGGATCACAAGAATGTTATTATGATCGCGGACGGGGGCTCAACAGACGATACACGGGATGTGGTTAAAGAGTTTCAACTGAAACCGTGGCAGGAAAAAATGCTTTCGATCTACAGAGGTCCGAGCGGCAAGGGAACAGCCTTTCGTTCCATTTTTGAGGCAGCCGTAATGCTGGACGTCAAGGCGTGCGTTGTTGTGGATTCGGATATCCGGAGCATAACATCGGACTGGGTTCACTATCTTCTCCAGCCTGTTTTGGAGAAGGGGTATCAGTATGTCACGCCTGTTTATTGCCGTCATAAATATGATGGCACCATAACCAACAATGTTGTCTATAACTTAACCCGGGCTTTGTACGGAAAACGGATTCGCCAGCCGATAGGTGGAGACTTTGCTTTTTCCAAAGACGTGGCCGCGTATTATATCAACCAGACAGTCTGGGATACTGAGATAGCCCGGTTCGGGATCGATATCTGGATGACGACCCAGGCAATAGTACAGGGATTCAAGATCTGCCAGGCAAACCTGGGGGTCAAAATACACGATGCCAAGGACCCTGCCGTCCACCTGGGCCCCATGTTTCGCCAGGTGGTATGGACTATGTTCCATCTTATGGAACAGAATGAACCGTGTTGGAAAGAGATAAAAAAGAGCACTCCTGTAAAGATATTTGGCGCGGAAGGCTGTTCAGAACCCGAAGAAATCAAGGTCGATCTGGATAAGCTGATTTACAACTTTAAGATCGGGTTCAAACAATTTCGGCCTTTTTGGAAAGACATATTTGCCCCTGCGAGTTACAATGATATTAAAAAGGCCGCTAAAATGGATGCAAATGACTTTACCATACCTACTGAAACATGGGTACGCATCTTGTATGAGCTTGCAGCGACATTCCACTATTGGCCGATGAATCGGAATAAATTGATCGACCTCGTGACGCCGCTTTATAATGCCAGGGTTGCCTCTTTTGTTCGGGAGACGCTGGATATGAATTCTTTCGAGGCTGAAAAGGTAGTAGAAAAGCAGGCCGAGGTATTTGAAGATCAAAAAGGGTATCTCATAAAGATGTGGGACAGGAAAAGAAAGAAATTTGAAAAGATGAGTGAGAAAATATAGGGAATGTTTAACAACCCCTTGTATATTATTTTTTCGGATCTGGACGGAACTCTCCTTGATCATGATACGTATGAGTATACGGATGCCGCAGAGGCCCTGGAATATATCAAGCGTGAGAAAATACCCCTTGTCCTCTGTTCACGCAAAACAAGACCTGAGATAGAATATTACAGGACAAGACTTGGTTTGGAAGACCCATTTATTTCCGAAAATCGCGCGGATATTTTCATCAGCAAAGGGACACAGGATATCGATGATGTCCCTTTTGTGGAGTATGAGGGCTACAAGGTAATAGAATTAGGCGTACCGTACAACAGAATCAAGTCGTGTTTTGCAGAGATCAAGGCTGAGACCGGTCTTAAGATTTTAGGATTTTCCGAGATGTCAGTGGCACAGGTGGTGGAGTTTACCGGGCTGAGTCACGATGCCGCGAAGTTGGCACACATGCGTGATTATTCCGAACCATTTCTCTTCATGGAAGAGGAAAGCAGGCTTGAAGTGCTGGAAAGGGCTGTGCATAAGAAAGGGTTGAAGATCACTAAGGGTGGTCGATTTTACCATTTGATCGGGGACAATGACAAGGGGAAGGCTTTACGTATAGTCAGAAAGTTGTATGAACAAGAGGGGAGATCTCTCATATCGATCGGGCTGGGGGATAGCCTAAATGATCTGCCTATGCTTGAAAATGTGGACATCCCCGTCTTAGTGCAAAAGAAAACAGGAGAGTACGAGCCCTGGACCGGAAACAAAAAGATTGTCTTTGCCCCGGGGGTTGGTCCAAAAGGCTGGAATAGAGCGGTGCTTGAGATTTTTAGGATTGAAGAGTGACGATTGAAGAGTGAAGATTTGTGGTAGACTACTCAATCTTCAATCGTCAATCTTCAATCGTCAATCGACTGAGGAGGTAACCCATGAGTGACTTTTTTCAGAATGGCGTTATAACTACGTTGCATCGATTAAATTGGACAAATAAGGACCTGTTGGAAAAAGAATTGGTAAGGCATGCGAAATACAGACCAATAGCTCTTGTATTGCCGACCTTGTTTTCAGAGCTGGAGGGACCGGCGCTTAAAGACATTGTTGATAAATTAAAGGAGGTCCCGTACCTGAAGCAGATCGTGGTTACCCTTGGCGTTGCTGATGCTGAGCAGTTTAAGGAGACAAAACATTTTTTTTCCGAGCTCCCCCAAGAGACCGTTATAATCTGGAACGATGGCCCCAGGATAGAGGGCCTGCATGACGTGTTATACAAGGAGTTCTGTTGCTGGGAAAAGGGAAAGGGACTTGCGGCATGGATGGCCTACGGGTATATTCTTGCTTCGGGAAAGTGTGACATCATAGCCCTTCATGACTGTGATATACTGAGTTATGATACCGAAATGCTGGCGCGACTCTGTTATCCTATTGCGAGTCCCCAGTTCAACTATGAGTTCTGCAAAGGGTATTATACCCGCGTGACAGATCGTATGTACGGGAGAGCAACCCGGCTCTTTGTGACACCATTGATTCGTGCCTTAGAGGTAATGATAGGTCGGACTCCTTTCGTGGCCTATCTTGACAGCTTTAGGTATCCTTTGGCCGGAGAGTTCGCCATGATGGCTGATCTCGCATGGAGGTACAGTATCCCGAGTGATTGGGGCCTTGAAGTCGGCGTTTTAGCGGAAGTCTATCGCAACTGCTCTCTTGATGCTATTTGTCAGGCCGATCTTGCTGATAATTATGAACACAAGCATCAGATCTTGTCTGCCGACGATGCCTCCAAGGGGCTTATGAAGATGACAGTCGATATCGCAGCGAGTCTGTTTCGTACGATGGCCACTGAGGGCGCGGTCTTTTCTGAAGGCCTCTTCAACACCTTACGTACTGTCTATCTTAGATATGCGCGTGATGCTGTAAGACGTTATAATGCAGACGCTATCATAAACTCGTTAGAGTTTGAGCGCCATGAGGAAGGACTGGCAGTGGAGGCTTTTGCCGAGAGCATCAAAATAGCAGGGGCACAGATATTGGAGGACCCTTTAGGGATTCCTCTCATTCCGAGTTGGGGGCGGGTGCTTTCAGCAATACCGGAAGTTTTTGACATTATGTTGGATGCTGTGAATAAAGATAATGAGTAAGGATTGTCGATTGAAGAATGAAGATTGAAGAATGACTATTGACGATTGAAGATTGGTGGTAGACTGCTCAATAGTTAATCTTCAATCTTCAATCGTCAATGGATTGAGGGATTGAGCAATTGGGGAACAGATTTATAGTCATAGTTGATGACGAACCTGATATCGTCGAGCTTGTATCGCTGCACCTTGAGAAAGCAGGTTTTAGCGTTAAGGGCTTCGGAGAAGCGGAGGCCCTTTTTACATTCCTTAATTCACGGGTGCCGGAGTTGCTAATCTTGGATCTGATGTTGCCGGATACGGATGGCATTGAAATTTGCAAAAAGCTCAAGATGAACGATGAATTTTCAGCAATACCTATCATTATGCTGACGGCGAGAGGTGATGAAACCGACAAGGTGTTGGGGTTAGAGTTGGGCGCGGATGACTATGTGACAAAACCTTTTTCACCGAGAGAATTGGTCGCCAGGGTGAAGGCGGTTTTGCGCAGAAAGGCCCAGAAGGAACCGGCCGGAAAAATTGCCATAGGCGATATGGTTGTACTTGACCCGGACAGATACGAGGTCACTGTTGAGGGTGAAAAAGTAGCATTGACTTCGACTGAATTCAAAATATTGCAATTCCTCTCGTCGCATAAAGGATGGGTGTTTTCGAGAGAGCAGATTCTCGATCATCTCTGGGGACATGAAAAGACGGTCTTAGACAGGACTGTGGATGTACATATCAGGAACCTCAGAGAAAAATTAGGCAAGGCTGCTTCTTTGATCAAAAATATCCGTGGCGTGGGGTATAAATTGGAAGAATGAGGAGACAGCTTCAAAACGTCCTCGTTTGCCCAATCTCCCGCCCGCCTCGCCTGAGCGAGAGCGATGGCGGGCAGGCTGCGTCATGCTCAGATTCTAATCCTCGAAATACTTCAAGTATTCCTGTGGTTAGAATCTTCGCTTTCCTTGACCTTGGACAAAAGTGAACATTTTGAAACTGCCTCTGAAGAAATCTATTTTCGCCAAAATATTTTCAGGCTATGTGCTGATCACGCTTTTGCTGTCGTTTCTTATTCTTCTCTTTGCTTTTAAAACCATAAGAGATTACCATATAAGTTCATTAGCGGATGATTTAAAGAATCTCGGCATCACGGTGAGGCTTAAAATCGCTCCGCTCCTTCCGCAAAAAAACTTCCAGGAAATAGATGCTCTTGTTAAGCAGTTGGGAAATGATATCAACACACGGATTACTGTTA
>JAFDAE010000153.1 GCA_019314005.1 Deltaproteobacteria bacterium
GATATTGCAAGGAATGGATCATCCAAGGCGGGCCTTACCCGGGTATTGTATCGCCCAAATCGCCCATTTACGCTTCGTCTAAAGATTTCCAATACTCGTCAAGGAGGTTTGAAGATGAAGCGTACCATACTGAGAATTCCAGCCGTCAAATTTGCATCGGGGCTTTCCCGCTCCACCATTTATCTGCGGATTTCACAAGGGTTATGGACAAAACCGGTCTCCCTCGGCCCTCGGGCGGTCGGGTGGCCCTCCGACGAAGTAGCAGCTATCAACGCGGCGCGCATTGCCGGGGACACAGATGACGAAATCCGTGTCCTGGTGGAAAAGCTGAAAGCGGCCCGTAAAGAGGCGAAGGAGTGGGAGCGATGAGAAGGCGTCACCCCAACCACCGTCTCGTAAAAATCCACCGTACCTACACGGTGGAAGAGATCGCCAACCTGTTTGGAGTTCACAAAAATACCGTGCGCCACTGGGTCAAGGACGGTCTAACCAGCACCGATGACAAACGCCCGATGCTGATTCTTGGTCATGTCCTGGTGGCATTTCTTCAGGCTCGCCGTCTGAAAAACAAGCAGCCTTGTAAACCAGGGGAACTCTATTGCGTCCGCTGTCGCGCCCCCAAATCGCCTGCCGGCAACATGGCGGACTATTCCCCCATTACTGAGAAGTTCGGCAACCTCGTTGCCATCTGCCCAGACTGCAATACCTTGATGAACCGGCACGTCAGCTTGGCCAAAATCGGGGAGTTTGACGGGAAAGTGGACATCAGCTTCCCGGAAGCACTTCGACGATTAAGAGAGAGTCTTTACCCTTACTCAAAATTGTTGAATAACAGTGGTCTATCTATAATCCATCCCACCCCCTTCATCTTCATAACATCCCAATATTACAAGATATCTACAGAAGCTTATTGCGTTGTGCCAGCAGGCCTCCACCTGCCCAGCAATTATCAAGTCCACTCACACTCCGAAATAACCGCCCCTGTTCTAAAAACAGATCCCTCAAATTGCAAGAATAATCTTAGCCATAATCATGGATCGAGGGTTTTGTTTTATCTTTTAATCAAGAAGAAACAACAACAACAACTCTCAAGACAACTCCCTAAAAAAGCGCTTTTTAAAAACTCCAGTAGTCGTAGTAGTAGTCTAATATGTAGTCTAATACTTGTCCAGTTTGGGAGACCCACGCCACCGGGCATATTCTATTCTCAGATACCACGCTTTCTATTCTCAGATACCACGCTTTCTATTCTCAGATACCACGCTTTCTATTCTCAGATACCACGCTTTCTGTTCTCAGCAAAGGAGATTCAAAATATGAAAGAACTTGTTAAGCAGGATATCAACTTTTACGAATACCCCGTCTGGTTTCAAGACCAGAAAGAGGCGGGGGCGGGATTAGTATGGACTGACCGCAAGGGGTTCACCTACAGGGTTGGATACAAAACACCCACCAGGACAGACATAATATTTCTTTACCATCTCATGCTCCAGTCTCAACAGGCGGGGTGGAAAGAGGAGCTAACCCTGACACAACGTGAGATATTGAGGGGATGTGGGATTGCGCCGGGAAAAAAATGGGCAGACCGGCTCAAGGACAGCTTAGAGCGCTGGAAGATGGTGGGAATAAAGTTTACCGGTACATTCTATGACGGCAAAGATTACCAGACTATGAACTTCGGCATCATAGACGAATGGGATCTGGAAAAAGGCACAGGGCATCTCAATATCAGATTTGCCCCTAAATGGCTTGAACAGATAAAAAACTCTAATTATTTTCGGTATATTGACTTTCAGCAAATGAAGTCGCTCGGTTCTCCCCTGGCAGTACGACTCTATGAAATCCTGATTAAATCATTCCAGGGGCGCAATGAATGGAGCATTAATGCGCTAAAACTCTCAGCCAAGATACCGATGAAACAAAAATATGTAGCCGTTATTATCCCGAGAATCACGACAGCCGTTGATACAATTAATGCCAAAACTTCACTGAATCTTACCCTGCAAACCAAACGCCCGAAGCGGGGGCAAGCAATATTTACATTCAGAAAATCTAAAGCTTCTAAGCCCTCTAAGCCCGAGAAAACAGCACCCCCACAGTCCTGTGCAACAGAAATCACAGAAGCTCAGGTGGAAAACTGTGAGGCTTTAATCGCCCTATTGCCCGAACAGCACCGCGAGAAGAATACAATCCACGAGCTGGTAGCCAAAGCCCTGGATAAGCATGGTTTTGAATATGTAAAACAAAATATTCTGTATGCCAACGAGACGGCAGGTAAAAGCTACCGGGTATATCTCACAAAATCCATACTCAATAATTGGGGCAAGGAATGGCAGGAAGATAAGAACCAAGAGGATGAGCACAAACAGCATAGGAAAGCTGCGAAGCAAGTAGAAGCAGATAAAATGAGAGAGGAGGAGAGGCTACATTTATCCGTCAGGGAACACATAAGAGTTATGCCTCAGGAGAAGATTAATCAGCTTCGGTCCCGCGCATACGAAGAATTAACCGAACCGGAGAAGCGACTTGATAGCACAATCCTGAGCGCTTGCGTGAAAGCAAAGATGAGATCCCTTGTTGCCAGAGAAATCTCAGATCAATTGAATGGAAATAATCAATCATTTGCGGCCGACAATTAGTTATTTTCGTAGAGGGAATCCATTATGGAACAGTACATATCGAGAATATCGATAATTGTTAAAACAATAACGAAACGCTATGAAAACAGTGTAGATATGCCATACGAGGACCTATTACAAGAGGGTTATATTGCAGCAATGAATGGAGTAAACCGGTGGCATAAAGAGCAGAGTAGTGCGGCGATAATCGCGTGGGCCTGGATATATATTCTTAGTCGGTGCAAAGAACTCAGTACGTCCCGATATGCCCAGCCCGAAATAACATCGTATGAAGAACATATGGACACTAACGACATAAATGCCACTGATCTATATACCAACAAATATTTTATAGGTGAAGCGGATACAAAGGTAATCTCTGAAATTTCCCAGCAAAAAAAAGGTGCGTTCCTACTCCTGAAAAAGTCCTTATCCAACGGCTATAGTGATATTGCTCAAAGATTCGAGGACTCAATATCTCCGGGCAGCATAGCCGATAAAGAGCATTTAACCATACAGCGAATCAACCAATTAAATAAAAAAATTGAAGATTATCTTTTTGTAGAGGAAGCCACAACTCATGAAGAGATGACAACTGCAGATAACCAAAACTAATTATTACCAACCATTAGTAGCTATCGCTAAGTATTAGAGCGGAGAAATCCCTACTCGAAGGCGTAAACAGCACAAGGATAGACAGGGAGGAACGGGGTATGAATAGTTACACTGAATATTTGGAATCCATAGAGCAGGAAAAAACAAAAAACCCAGATAATTATTTAAAAAGATGTGGTGATTGCGGACGGTTTGTTGCGGAAAAATATTGGATAGAAAAGAATCACCCCTGGAAGCATCATCCGTTATGCCCTGAATGTTTTTCCAATTACGATTGATGGAGGACTTATGAACCCCCTAACTCTCCCCTTTTGCCTCTGGTGGGTAACTCTGACGGTCATGGTGATCTTCTTCGGGCTGTCCCTGAGTGCGGTAGAAAGCGGAGGTATGGAGCACATGAGGAAGCAGACAGCGCCGGAAGTCAAGGCGGCAATTCTGAGGTGCGGGCCCATGAAGTATTACCGAACGCTCTGGACCGGGGAGTTGCAGGTCAATAAGGTAAGCGGCCTTGATGATGCAGAGGGATGGGAGAGGTTACAGCCATGTCGCTGGAGGATTGCAAGTTCACTGGGACAAAGACCGACCAAGTAAAACAAATTGGGAACGCCGTCCCAGCTGGCACCGCCGAGGCTCTATGTAAGGTACTTTTAAACTGGGGGGAATGGGGGGGAGAGGAGAGGAGAGGAATAGCCGCGTCCTTCACAAATTGATCTTTAGAATTTGTATGGACCCAAGACTTGAACCCCGCATATCTTTTTCTACAATGAAACTTTATCCAGGGTATTCTCTGCTTGAGAATCACGGAGGGCAGGTTAATACTGCATCTGGACAAGAAGACCTGGACAATGTTCCTTCCTAAAGTAGCCTTTAGAACATAGAAAAGGAATACCCGGCCCTTTCTATAGCGATGAGCCTCTTTGGGAATCCATTCTTCTCTTCTCATGATTCCTATCTGCCCTGATAAATCAACCTCAAGCCATCTCCGGCTTTCATCCACATCTACAATGACACCCTCCACAGCCTTTTGGACATTACTTTTCCATAGTATGTACTGCTCTCTGGCCTTCATTTCTTCCAGTACACGGGGAAAGACACGCCTGCAGGAATCGACTATAGGCTTTGGGAAAGAGGCAAAATCAAGTGTAAGGGGTAGAGAATCACAAAAATTAACATGAGGATCAATTGCCTGTGCCTCTTCTATCTCTACTTTCTGAGGAACCTTCCAAAAAAGTGTGGCAGTTTTATCTTCTATATCAACAACAATATCACACTCATGCGTGTTAAAATAATTAGACAAGGCATCTTTAATTGTGAGTTCAAGTGCAATATCTGTCTTATCCTTCGAAATACCGAGGGCTCTGATTAATTTAGTGTCAGGCATTCTTCTTCCCGTAAAAAATTCATCTTTTGCTTTAGTAATAGAGCATGCATAAAATATTTCATCAGTCTCCTATTACAAAAGTAAAGAGGTCGAACAAAAAAAACCAAACGAAAGCAAGCAAAAAAACAAACACATTAAAGGAGGAAAAAGAAAATGCCAAGCGAAAATGTTCAGACCACAGGTTCACACGAACCCTCAAAATTTGAGTTAATGGCTAGAGAGCGCAACGCCAGAGTCATACGTTGCAACACCCCCGACACTTACTCACTTCTTGACCTGGCCCGTAATGCGGACTGGGTTATAAAATCACTAAGAAATAGGCTTCTTATATCTCTTGAACCTGAACAGGTTATTCCATTACTTACCCGGTATAAGAACAGTATAATAGCTCTATCCGATCTTCTTGAAGAAATGAGTGTGGTTTGCGAGACGGAATACAGAACACCTCGGGGAATATTACAGATGAAAGGGGAAAAGGTGCCTGATCGGATCAGAGCGACAGGTAAAAAAGCTTCGGCAACCAAGGTAAAGAAATCCGACGGTAACGGAGACAAAAAACCTGTTACAGACAGTGATGATAAAGATCCTGTCATAAGCTGAAAGGAGACAATATAGTCTTAGAATAAGAACGGACAATTTTACCGGATAACGCTATCCCCAAAATGGCATGTCTGGAAAATATGTTCAAAACTTTGTAACAGAGGCGCGTAACTTGTCAACCATCTAACCAACGTATTTTTAAAATAGCCCTACGGAGTGCTTCAGCTTTGCTGGAACACTCCATTAGTGTTGTTTTTAGCACAAGAGTTTATTTGCATAAGTGATTTTTACTTATTGCGGCTCCCATTTGGGAGACAAAGGACACATAACATAGTCATTATGTAGCCCTCAAAAAAGTAGATTACACAGCCATGTAAAACATCGGATTTCCCCGATCTTTTACGCCTGATGCGACTTATTTAGCTGGTGGATTCCAGGGCAGTTGTGGTTTTCGGTGACGGAAAGATTTAGTAATTCTCCTCAAGGGGAGAGCTGTATCTACAAAAGTAGCAAATACGCACAATTAATAACCTGATTTTTTGATGAAACATTCTATTCTTTTAGGTTCTACCTATTTGATGACCATGGATTTGGGGAATGTTGATTACACGAGTCGGGTTTTTTTATGTGCAAAAACAATCAAGAAAGGAGGAAAACAACCAAAAAAAGAATTAAAGAATCGAAGAAACAATCAACAGTAACAACCAAATCAAACAACAAGAAAAGGAGAAAAAGAATCATGGTAAACAAAGTTATTTTAGTTGGAAGATTAGGAACCGATCCTGAAGTCAAGTATACCCAGGACGGTACACCCGTTGCCTCATTTAGCCTTGCCACTGACGAACAGTGGAAAGATAAAGACGGCAAAAAAGTTCAGAAAACAGAATGGCACAAAGTAGTTGCATGGCGGAAGCTTGGTGAAGTCTGTGGTGAGTATCTCACTAAAGGGAAGCTCATTTACATTGAAGGCAAGATTCAGACAAAGCAATGGGAAGACAAAAGTGGTAACAAACGATACACAACAGAGGTTATTGCTCAAAGCATGAAAATGTTGGGCGGATCAAGCAATGAACAACCCCAACACGCCGCGCAATCCCACTCTGAAGATAATGGGACGGGCCCTATTGGCGTCGACGATGACATTCCTTTTTAGGAATAAACCTTAAGTACGATCAATCAATAATATCTAAGTAAACCCCAGGGGGGAAGACATTTCCCTTTGGGAAATCTATGTCTTCCCCTCTACAACAGAGAAAGGAAGATGAGATGAAAGTATTCGCAATTTTGAACCTGGTAGTCTGGGGGACAGTACTTCTCTCCCTTGCGGTAGTTCTGTAAGAAAAATCCCATTTAACAAAATAAGATTTTGCGAGGAGCCGGATCTCTTTATGAGGTTCTGCGCCCTGTAAGCGAAGAACAAGAGAAAGGACAAGGAAATGAATATACGAGGCTTTGCAGAAGTTCTTGCTGACAGACAAGGGGGAATTTACATCAAACCGGGCCAAGCCCATTCTCACGTGCTAACTAAAAAGAAAGTACTGGAGATTTTTGGAGAGATTCCCACATACAGCATCCAATACAATTATGTCATATCGGTTTCAGGACTTGAGGACGATATGTATCAGGTTGTTGTAAAAAGAGAAAAATAACGGAATTAATCTTTAAGAAGCGTGATGTCTGGTGGGTTATCTTTTTTGGGAACAACCCAAATTGCATTGGCGGCCTGGGGTCTGTCTCTGGCGACTGTTCGGATAAATTCATTGAAGAACTCTATGTCTTCGTCTGAATAGGCATCTCTGTCACATCCCCATACACCTTTCTGGTATCCACCTTCAATAACTTTAAGATTCATGCTAACTCCTTTCTTATATGCTTACAAGATACTAAAGAGAGGAAAAAAAGTCAAACAAAAAGAGGAATAAATCAAAGAAAGGAAAAGATTATGTCAATTGAAAGTTACCTTTCAGAAGGACTGAAAATAGTAAGTCAAGAAGCGACCCTCCGAGAACTCGGAGACAGGTCAGAATATGTAGGATCATCCGATGTTACCGGTTGTATGCGAAAAACAGTCATGGAGAAGCTGTATCCAGTCGAACACGATCTCACAACATTGTTACGGTTTGAACGTGGTCATATGGCAGAAGGGATATTAAAGAAAGCCCTGGATGCAAAGAAGGTTTCTTATGAGTATCAACATGAAGCAGTTCATCCCGAAGGCCCGTTAAAGGCTCACATAGATTTTTTGTTCTGCGGTAAAAACACCGAAGCCATACTTGAGTGCAAATCTGTATCAGGCATTCCGAGTGCACCCTATGATAACTGGATTACTCAGTTGCAGTACCAGATGGGTCTGTTGGCTATGGAAAGGCAGGACAAGAAGATCAGGGGCGCTATTTTTGTTCTGGACCTGAATTCTGGACAGAGGAAAATATTTAACGGTTATCAATTAGACCTGGTTGTTTTTGGTGAATTGGTAAAAAAAGCTGAAGAGATATGGGACTGCGTATGCAGTAATGAAGATGATCAAAAGATCCGAACACAGAAAAGCCCATTATGTGCATGGTGCAACAATAGGAATGGATGCCCGGCATTCAAAGTGAATGAGGACATTCCTGAAGTTCCTATTGAAGATGATGTGACGAATTATCTTTCTCTGAAGGAAACCGAGAAGAACCTGAATGGGGAAATCAAAGGACTTTCAGAGAGAATAAAATCAGCCATCAAAACCAACACAGACAAAGGTAAAATAAGGGTGGGGGACTATGTAGCTACCTTGTCTCAAAGATCAAGGACCGGCTTAAATGGGACCCTTTTAAAGAAGGAAATGCCAGATGTCCATAAAGAATTCAGCACAACCTCTTCATACGAAGTTTTGCTGATAGACTAAAAGGAGGTAGAAAATGCCAGTAAATATCGAGAAGAAAAATAAAAAAACAGGAGAAATCGTTACCAAGATCTATGAGACAGTAGCCGAAAGGATGCAAAGGTTTAGAAAAACCTATCCTGTCGACAAGGGTTGGTCTCTAAATACAGAGATGTCATATGTTGATCAGTTGGTTCGGTGTGAAGCGCGGATAATCAATCCGGGCGGTCTGATTGTAGCGACCGGTCACGCTGAGGAAAATCGTAATGGTTCTTACATAAACCAAACATCAGCAGTAGAGAATTGCGAAACGTCTGCGATTGGTCGATGTTTATTTACGGCTGGTCTTGGAGGTGGAGAGTTTTCAAGCGCCGATGAGCTTATGACAGCTTTAAGAAAACAAGAAGAGATGGGGTTAACGGCAACTGGTAAGTTACCAAACACCGGGGCAAAGATCCCCAGTGGTGAAAACGGTAAAGGTAAAGTTCTCCCCTATAAAAAAGAGGGGGGCAAACCTGTCAATAAAGAAGGATTGCCGGATAACACATTGAAGAACTTGGGCTTACCAGAAGCAAAGGGAGTCTATTACGAGAAGCAGGAAAACATCGTCATAGCCAAAGGCAGATCTTTCTCGATAAAAGGTCTCCTGCAAAACAAGGGTTTTGCGTGGGACCCGAAGCATAATGCCTACACTATGTGTCTAATATAATAACCCTTGTTACTATTACTAAGATAGAGGAGAAAAAATTATGACAACATTTGAATCTCTGGCTTTGGTGCAAAAAGCATAATGTCAGGGTTAAATCCGCATCTTTTGACGGTAGTACAGTCTGGGTTGCGCAAATGCGATTTCGAGATGAAATGATAGGAAGCATCTTCAAGAATTATACCGGAGCGGTAACAAGGCTTCAGTGTAAACTCCAGGAGAAAACTCGCAAGGAGGTATCATCATGAACTCAGAGCTAATCGAAATAATTAACAAAGCAAAGATTGCACAAAAAGCCAACTGTATACTCACGCCCGACATGATAGATGGCGACATCATTCTTTCGGCGCACATAATTTATGATGAGAATATGGACGGTTATGTTGCAACAAGAAACACATACAAATTCAGAGGCGATTTGGCAAAAGCCGGGTTTACCTGGGTACAAACAAAGAAAGTCTGGTTTAAACCAATAACTATAAATTGAAAGGAGAATGATGGCAGAAACCATTAAAGCAATACGCGAGATGGAAGAGGACTTTGGCCAACCGCCGATGGACCTCGCAGACGTTAATATTGAAGATTATTATGATTGGTTGATTTCCGGATATGGATTACATAACCATCATGCGGAAACACCAGACTTTTAATGATCATAAACAAACAAAGGAGAACAAACTGATGAAAAGAATAAGAATTTTTACACTCATTTTGGTAGTCTGTCAATGTCCTGTATGCTGGCAAAGCAGAGCCGCAGACAATACAGTCCATGCTCGCACAAGGTTATGGAAGCGGGTTGGGTGTCTTAACTGGTGGTCTTGCAGGTGCCGGGATTGGTCACAGTATGAGTGATTCCGGTCAGGGTTATATGGTGGGCGGTGCTATTGGCATGCTTGCTGGTGGCCTGGCTAATACTGTGGCAAATGCTATGGTTACTAGTGTAACATACTCGGTAATAACAGATGTTCTGATTTCCGAGAAATCCGACATCGCTGTTGAGCAGCAGATCAACTCCGACCTTTCGCAAGGATCGGAAACAAAGATCAAGCAAGTGGTCAAGTCAACGAGCAATCTAAAACGTTATAGAACAAGGATTGCTTCGACAGCAAATCAGGTAAACCTCGAATTTGAGGATGCTATACCTATTTTGGAAGCATCACTTAGCGAACAAATTGCCGGGATCATGTAAGAACAAAATCAAGCATAAGGACAAATGGGAGAGTAACAATCAAGCACAAGAGATTGTCTCTCTTTTGTTTTTAATGAATAAAGGTGAGACTATGGGGAATAATACAAATAAAATAAGAGTCGAAGATTCTATTTTTGAATCTATAGGCAGGGAAACAGGTCGATTGGTTACCGAAAAGAATAAAAAATATGGAGATGCCTTTGCAAAGTCAGGGGATATTCTTCGTATTTACTATCCGGACGGAATAAAAACCGATCAATACGATGATATGCTTGCAATGATCAGAATCATCGACAAGCAATTTCGTATTGCGACTGATAGGGATGCCTTCGGGGAAAGTCCGTGGGTAGATATTACCGGTTATGGGATTCTTGCCCAGAAAAGGGATCTTGATAGGAAAAAACTGTTACAATCTAGAGTTGACGGGAAGTAAACCTGTCACTCGATAATTAAAAAGAATAAGGCACAGATAATAGGGAGCAAAGACTGAATTAGTCTGCTTCCTTTTTTTGTGCCTGGAAACAAAGAAACGAACCAAACCAATTTCATAGACCTTAATTGAATAAGGAGAAAATAAAAGTGAAAATATTATCAATGCTTACAAAAAAGCTAAATCCGGATAAAAAAGAAGTTATCGAGGCTTACTACCACCCGTTCCAGTTGGGTGGTCCAAATCTCGATATAGGGTTTATCCCTGATGATAATCACATCTTCGGCTTTCCCTGTGACAAGAACGGTTACGTTAATGTCGAGGAACTGCCGGTTGGTGGTAAAATTAACTATCAGAAATTTTCTGATGGTGGATTTGACTCTTACCCCGTTAGAAGAATTCCTATTCCTTATAGTTGGAGGAAAAAGGAATCAACTGTTACGAGTGTGATTACACGTATGCTTCTATCTGGATTATGCCTGATAGCAAAATAAACAAAGGGAGGTTTTAAAAGTGAAAACTTCAAAATTAAATGAAAAGTATCAAGGATATCTTCAAACTCTCATAGAGGAAATCAAAGATCAAAAATCAGACCAGGTAATTCTTCATTACCTCGATTTTTGTTCCAGATTTCACAGGTATTCTATTTCCAATCAGATATTAATCTGGATGGCGATGCCGAATGCAGAGATGACTGCTGGGTTTCACGCATGGAAAAAGCTTGGCCGGACAATAAAGAAAGGCGAGAAGGGGATTCCCATTTTCGCCCCGATATGGGTCAAGCAAAAACCTAAGACAAGAGATGTGGCAGATAATGAGGAAGTTGTGGAAGAGAGCGAAGAAGATAACACACAGAGAAAAAAGATGTTCTTCAAGGTTGTATATGTCTGGGATGTTTCTCAGACTGAAGGCGCCCCGCTTGCCGAATCGCCTGATATCATAAATATCAATGGTTCAGCAGAAACCGGGCTGCTTGGTCGGCTTGAAGAGTACACATCAGCAGAAGGAATAGAGCTGAATTATGTAGACGAACTTGGCGGTGCGCTTGGAGTTTCTATGGGAGGACAGATTAAAATCCTCTCTTCGCTCACAGACACGCAAAGGTTCCACACTCTTGTTCATGAGCTTGCTCATGAACATCTACACAAGGGCATGGAGCGTAGACAGTATTCGAAGAAGTTGAAAGAGACTGAGGCTGAAGCGGCCGCATACGTTGTGTGCCGTCATTTCAGATTGAAACCAAGGTCCGCTACTTATCTGGCCACATATCAAACTGAGGATGTAGATATCCAAGGTTCGTTTGACCGGATAACTAAAACAGCTTCGAGAATACTGACAGGCATGGAAAGTGTGCAGGCATCTTTAAGGAAAGCTGCATAAAGAAGTCAAAAAACATAGACAGAGCAGAAGAGGGGTCACAATAAGTGCCCCTCTTTTTGTTTAAGAGAGGAGTGAAGAAAATGGATGAGGAAAAAGTAGAAGTGACAAAAGAAGACATAAAGTACGTCAGGGAATTTGCTCCCGGATATATCGGAGGAAAGGATCTGGCAAGAAAAGCTACTGACGACGAAGTCGGCTATCTGCTCCTGCTCAATGAGCAAATAGCCAGGTTTTCAAACACTTTGATCGACATAGAGCGAAGAAAAAGAAACTTAATGAAAGCTATTAGTTCCCGGATTGCCCAAAAACGGCAAAACGGGAGAAAGCGAGGAAGATAATGTTGAAAATTAACTATATTGGAGCATTCAACCCGTTTGATTGGGAGGCTTTTAGCTGCCCGGTCTGCGGGTGATGCCGAATTCAGGGTACGGTACACGTGTGGCGATCCCGGGTGCGTAGTGGATTGTTTCGTAGATCCAATACCGTCAGGAGGTTCGATATCCGCACCGGCATGGGAATGTGAGGAATGTGGAGCAACAGTATCGCTCTTTGATTGGCAGGAGCATGTCTGTCCTGTGGATAAGACCCATACGAAACTCCGCAGAATCGAGCATATCCTCCGGATGTGGAAAGTGCCCAAAGACTATCCAACGTATTTTTACCTCATCCTTAAACGAGGTGATTATTGCAGCGGATGGATATGGGGGAAAACCTCGAATCTCTTGACCATCCCAGTCAGGAAGAATGGGACGAATTCCAAGAAAAGAATATAAATAGGAGGAAAAAATAATGTGGAATATACCAACGAAAAAAGAGCTGGATGTAATTCCTGATCTTTACCAAACAGAAGAGATTTCCTTGAAGGATAAGCTGATATACCTACACTTCTTTTATGGGGGGTGTGATTGGTATATTGCCGAATACAGCAAGGAAGACGATTTGTTTTGGGGATTCGCAATCTTGAATGAAGATTATGTATGCGCCGAATGGGGATACATCTCATTTGATGAACTAAAGGAAATCAAGATCAAACCGTTTGGGTTTGAGATTGATTGTGAACTCGAATGGGTTCCTCAAAAAGCCTGTGAGATAAAAAAGATCAAACAGGCACAAGGTTGGTAGGAAGAGAAAGGAGATTAAAAATATGGGTTGGACATATATGAACAAGGATAAGGGCGTAGGTATTAAAGACTTTTTTAGTAAGGAGTTTAACAGCGATAAAAAACTATCCGGGTTATTGATTGTTCTTCTACCATCAGTGAATCATATATGGCAGTGGAAGTAAACACGGGCAGCGAGCATGAAGTGTTTGCCGTGGTTTGTTGTATAAACCATAGACCGAAAAACTATTATAACTTTGGTTACAAAGATATGGTAGAGGATACGGGTCCGTATCATTACAATTGTCCGGAGAGAATACTTAAGCTTTTAACACCTACTGAAAGTAAATATGCCTGCGAATGGCGAGCGAAATGCTGGGAAAATATTGCGCGAAGGAAGTCAAGACCTTCCTTCAGGGTTGGTGATACTATCGACTTTGAAAACCCTGTTTCATTTAGGAATGGGTGGAATCTGAAAAGGTTCAAGGTCACAAACAAAAGGAAACTTCTTTTTGAGTCTCCTGATGTGGGTAACGTTTCCTTTAAGCTCAGCAAACGCTCGTTTGATAACATTCCCTATGTTGTAAATTCATGTAAACCTTAGTTAAATCAAAGAAAAGATAATCAACTAAACATAAATTAGGATACCGTAAAGCAGATTTATAGGGGTTACTTACCTCTATTTTTGCCTGGTATCCGACAAAAGAAAAAGGTTGGTAGGAAGAAAGGTTAAAAATAATGGAGAATATATATTTAAAAGAATTTCAGGGAACTAAGTATCGGACAATGTTGGTAAGGGAAGGTGTATCAATAACTCCTGAGCCTCTTACAGCGTCTGAAAAGGCATATCAGTATATCCGGGCCGGGTTGGAAAATAAAGATCGGGAGTATTTTGTTTCGATTCTTTTAAACCCCAGTCTAAATCCTCTTGGCGTGTATCTTGTGAGTATAGGCGGGTTGGCCTACACCATAGTTGAACCGCGAGAAGTTTTCAAGGCGGGAATTATGGCTGCGGCATCATCACTGATCCTGGCTCATAATCACCCATCGGGTGATAGCAAACCAAGCAAGGCGGACCTTGATATAACTGAAAAACTTAAAATAGCAGGTGATATGCTGCAAATTCCGATCATTGATCACATTATTGTGGGAAGAGATTGTTTTTACAGCATGAAAGATCATCAAGACATTTAAAGGAAAGAGAGGAAAAGAAGATGCACGGAAGAATATTTGTATTAGCAACCGGAAAGGTCCTTGAAGATGGTGATTGTTATATCACCGAAACGTACGATTATCATTTTTAGGTGATATTTCAAACTTTACAGATCACAAATAATACGAGGAAAGGAGGCTTTTGCCTCCTTTCCTCGTATAGCAAAGGAGATAAAGAAAAAATGGCACGTTTCGGAAGTCAGATGAAAATGGGCTATTACAAGACCCCGGAAGTCGTAGTTCGCCAGATAAAGGAAATATTAAATATTTCCCCGCGGGCGAGACTTCTTGACACTTGTTGTGGCGAAGGTGGATCTCTGCGGATTATTGCTTCAGATACAGAAGCAGTGACCTACGGGATAGAGCTGGACAAGGAACGCTATAACACTGCATCAGGA
>JAFDAE010000154.1 GCA_019314005.1 Deltaproteobacteria bacterium
TTACGGACATAATTCTCGGACAGCCTCTTAATAACTATAAAAGAATGCGCGTTCTGTGTCAATTCGAGAGTGTCCATTCAGAAATGGCATCTTTTGCCCCGATACTGCGTTCTCCGTCCCGCCCTGGCGGGACTACGCCTCCGGTAGAAACCTTTGTGCGGCCTTGTCTTGGGACAAAATCTACCATTTCTGAATGGACACTATGAACAAATTAGATCTGATATCATATTTGCTTCCTTGCTCAAATATTGTTATCTAAAAAGAAATTCGATATTGTCCGTTCCTTCAGCAGTTGTGCAAAGCTCTCTATGGGTGTTAATACTATGAAGAATCGTCCTGCAGCCATCAATCTGATATGGCTTTTCATGATATTGCTGGCAACAGTGGTCGCCGCGTACAATGGACAAATGAAGCAGATGCTTGATGCGTCATTCGAGTCCGCAAAGAGTTCCGTCAGTCTGGCGATCGGGTTGATCGGAGTTATGGCGTTATGGCTTGGCCTGATGAAGGTGGCCGAGGCAGGGGGGCTGTTACTTCTTATCGCCCGTGCTATCCGCCCTATCATGGTTCGTCTCTTTCCTGGCGTTCCAGCCGAGCATCCGGCAATGTCAGCCATGATTATGAATATGTCCGCCAATGCCCTGGGGCTTGGCAATGCTGCCACACCAATGGGGATCAAGGCGATGATGGAGCTCGACCGGCTGAATCCGAACAAGGGAGAGGCGACCAATGCGATGTGTCTCTTTTTGGCCATCAACACATCGAGCGTTACTCTACTTCCACTGGGCGTGATAGGTGTGCGAGCATCTGCCGGCGCCGCAGAACCTGCCTCCATCCTTATCCCAACGCTTGTTGCAACGATCTGTTCAACGGCCATAGCAATTGCCGCCTCCAAGGCATTTGTTTCTTTCAGCGGCCGGGAAACATGGGTGGAGACATTGGAGGCAAATCCAGAAGCGATAAAACAGGATTCCGTGACAGAGGATAATGGTGAGGAGTCTGTTGAAGAGCTTCAGCCTCCTGGGCTGATCGGCAAGTGGACGGCTGTCTTAATGATCCTTGCCTTTGCAGGAGGGCTCATATATCGTGTCACCATCAGCGATGACACCGCCGCGTTGGGGAAGGAGATTCTATCTTATTGGCTGGTCCCTGCCATTATGTGCGGCCTCCTCTTGTTTGGCTATTTTCGAGGCGTTAAGGTCTACGAGGCTGCTACGGCCGGGGCAAAGGAAGGATTTCAAGTCGCCGTCAAGATCATCCCTTTTCTTGTCATGATATTAGTTGCCATTGGGATGTTTCGTGCCTCAGGCGCCTTTGATCTGATGGTCTCGGCGCTACGGCCGATCACCTCAATAATCGGAATGCCGGCGGACGCTCTTCCAATGGCCTTGATGCGGCCCCTTTCCGGTTCCGGTGCGTTTGGAATCATGAGCGAAGTGGTCAGCCGTGCCCCTGACAGTTTTTCCTCCTTTTTGGTCTCCTCGATGCAAGGCTCTACAGAGACTACATTTTACGTCTTAGCCGTCTATTTCGGCTCCATCGGCGTGGTTAGGACTCGACACGCAGTGGCAGCAGCCCTCATTGCCGATGTGACAGGGATTATGGCGGCGCTTGCCATATGCCATATGATGTTTTAGTTGTTGTAACCGGTCAACACGCAAACGTCAAAAGGTAGAAGGGAAGTTTCGAGGTGGGACAAATGGCCTGCAAATCCGAAATTCGATATTCGATATTCGGATTTAAGCTTCTGGGAAATGAGTGTTAGAAATTATACGGCGGGTGAATAAAATAAAAACATCAGGCTTTCAAGATATGCCACAGTCCGAAATGGACACGTAGTTTACGATCGGCTTGAAATTGACGGTGGTCAGGTCCTTCCGGAGCTCAATGGCGATTAAGCAGCTAAGCGTTCATCCGGATTTTTTTCATTGCAGACCTTTTTCCACTGCACGCATCCCCGACACGACTGTCCGATATTCTGCGTTTGCCGTGCCGGCCGCGCGGTTTTCATATTCCTGCGCTTACGGCAGGCCGTTAAGGTCAAGGTGCAGTGGAATCGTTCGCACCTAAACATTGTCATGTAACATAACCCCTTAAGTTTAAAAAGCCCTCCTGAGAGGTAGGAGCCAAAACCTAGAACTCAAGAGGGCTGAATGGAGGTAAGCAAGCCAAGTTAGTTATGACCTACCTATAAGTGAAATTTATCACATAATTTTAGGATGTCAAGGGTCGGTGGGCTACAATATACAACGCCCGCTCCTGTTCCAGGAGGCTGTCCGAGAATTATGTCCGTAACGAAAAAGAGTGAGAACGAGACAAAATTTTCGCAAATTTGAGGAGAATAGCAGGCCTATTTGACGAAAACTTGCGGAGATTTGGGTCGGCAGGCGCTCCTGGTCGAGCCATTGTTTCAGTTCAGAAAGTTCAGCTACGCCTGCAGGTCCCTTGAAGGTGATCAACAATCCGGTTTTTTTTAAGAAAGGCCTCCCCAGCTCAATAAAAGTTCTGAGGGAAGAAAATGCGCGTGAGAGCACTGCATCATAAGAATGCAGCATGTCCGGATGTCTTTTTATGGCATCTTCTGCGCGGCCTTCTACTGTAGTTATTTCGGAAAGTTTTAGTGTTCGTATAATATGTTTTTGGAAGTGTATCTTTTTTCGGGAGGAATCAAGTAGGGTCACCCGGAGATCAGGACGGATAATTTTTAGGGGTATGCCGGGGAGCCCTGCCCCGGAACCTAGGTCAAGAACAGAGGTCCCTTTCAACAGATATGGGGCCGGTGCGATAGAGTCGAGAAAGTGTTTGGTTAAGATTTCTTTTTCCTGGGTAATGGCTGTCAGGTTGATCTTTTTGTTCCATGCCTTAAGCTCCTCCATGTAGAGGAGTAAACTGGCTATCGTGTCGTCGGAGAGATCTATGCCAAAGCTCTTGGCCCCTTTAGTAAGAATATCAACATGTTTGGCAGAGTTCTTCATAATGTTTCACGTGAAACATTCAAAAAAATTATTTGAGCATTGAAAACCCGGTCCTTAGGGCCGGGGCAGGGTCAAACGGCCTTGCCGGTCCGTTTGCCGGGGAATGTTGGAGTGCTCCATAAAACGCCTACGTCTTTATTTGCAATTCTTTCAAAAACCGATAAATTGGTCAAGAAAAAAACATTAATTTATGCCATGGCTTTGGCCCGGCTGCACCGGAGAGTGAGTTGAGCTTCTGTTGATCGGTTTTTTGGAAAGATTTTTTGGTGAAGAGTGAAACAGGATCAGAAAGTGACCAAGAGAGGCCTATGAGAGCTTTTAAAGAAATCATAAAGAGTCTTTTTCCGACTCAATAACTGCTCTTATTTTTCCAGACAGATCTTTCACATCGAAGGGCTTCTGGATGAAACCATTACAACCGCGATCCAGTATCGCCATTGCCTGACCATCAATACTGTAACCGCTGCAAAGGAGGACTTTTACTTCCGGATTGATCGCTCTCAGCAGATCATAGGCTTCGCCTCCGCCCTTATCAGGCATGATCATATCCAGGATAACCAGGTCAATTTTATTTTTGTTGATTTTATAAATCTCCACCGCCTCATGTCCGCTCTTGGCTTCAAGTACGGTGTACCCCAACTTGTTCAGGACTTTTGTTCCTACTGTTAATACCGCTTCTTCATCGTCTACCAAAAGGATGGTCTCTGTGCCTTTGAGAACCTTGTCAGGAACCTTTATAGGTTTTGTGACCTTCTTTTCTGATGCAGGAAGATAAAGCTTAAAAATAGTCCCTCGGCCTTTTTCAGACTCTACTTCAACATATCCTCCGTGGGCTTTGATGATGCCGTAAACAGTAGCTAGTCCGAGGCCCGTGCCCCGTCCCATCTTTCTGGTGGTAAAGAACGGTTCAAATATCCGTTCCCGCGTCTCTTTGTCCATCCCTACGCCTGTATCTGTGACAGAAATCAATACATAGTTGCCGGGCTTAATGCGAAAAGGGGTCTCTTGGACCTCTTCATGGCCGATGGTGCGTGTTTCCAGATATAGGTTTCCACCAGATGGCATTGCATGTACGGCATTTATATAGAGATTCATCAAAACCTGTTCGATTTGTCCCGTATCGGACTCTACAAAAGGCAAATCCTCCTGGAATTTTCGATGAATGATAATTTCCTTCTTGGTCCTGCCGAACGTGGTCGAAGTCTGTTTGACTAACTCATTTATATTGACCGACTGTACCTCATATACATCGCCTTGGGCAAAACCAAGAAGCTGACGTGTGAGAGAAGCGCCTAACTTCGTCTGCTTCTCAATTTCCTTCACTAATTCATAATGAGGATTTGTGGGGTCAAGGTCCATAGAAATCAACTGTGCATTACCCTGAAGAACCGCCAATATGTTGTTGAAATTGTGGGCAATACCACCTGCCAGGGTGCCGACGGCTTGCATTTTCTGGGCGCGAAAGAGTTGGATCTGCATATCCTTTTTCTCTTCCTCCACCCGTTTGCGCTCTAACGCGTTTACAAACATTTCTCCTACTATTTTGAAGAGGGCCACCATGTCGTCCGACCAAGATTGTTTTTCTCTAACTGAATAGAAGCCCAAAAGGCCGATGACAGATTTTGAGGAGACCATAGGTGTAACGATAAGAGATTGAATTCCCTGCAATTGTAATAGGTTGTTGTCAGCTTTTATTTCAACCGGGAGTTCGGCAACACAGGGAATGTGAAGGTTTTCGGAATTCCCTATTTTTTCCGCAAGTAATGGAAAATCCTTAAGCGCCAGACCCTTGTATTTTGAAGTCCGGGGCTCTATTCCTTTCGCACTCCATTCGTGGGCGTTGTCCACTCTTGTTCCATCTTCAGATAATAGGAGTACGTATCCATGATCTGCACAGATAAATTCTCCGATCGATTTCAGCGCACGGTTTATCCCTGTATCTATTTCAGCGGGCGCCAGGTTAATGAAAGTGGTTGATATAGTGGCGATAAGATTTTCAAGCTTAACCTGATATGCAAGCTGTTCGGTTCTATCTTGAACCGTTTTCTCCAGGTTGACATTGATCTGTTTTATCATACTGTACAGTTCAAAGCTTTCAAGGGCATTCGCGCTGTTCAGCATAACAATAGACAGGAGGGACAGAGAAATATGAGGGATATCCATTTCGCCTTGTGCCAGCACCCCGACGAACATGCCCCGAATTCTCGAGCTTGTGGTCATGACATGGAGAACCAACCGCTTCTGGTAATTCTTTGATGAGACAATAACGGGCCGCTTTTCCCTTAAGGCCCAGGCAAAGGTTCCATTGCAGATCAAGAAATCGACCTCGTCTTGTATAAATGGATCGGAACTTTCAGGTTGGCACTCAGATAACAAAAATTCAGCGGTAGTCTCATTCACGAGAAAGAAGGCTGTGGTTTGGAACGGAATCAAACTTCGTACACGCAGCCTTGTTTCCCGCAAAATTGCTGATGCATCATGGAGATTACTGATACTGGTTTGGAAATCCCCTAAAAAAGCAGCTGTCTCCAATGCATCCCAGGTGAGACGATTGATCTCTTCAAGGTATCGGATACGCTCTTTCAGATGCTGCATATCTTTTTTTTGATCTTTATTGCTCATCAGGAAAAAAAATATGGACTGTCTCTGCAATATGGCGATTGGCTTGTTTTATAGTGGTAGCCAAAATGCCTGCCGGCAGTCCAATATCCTCCCATGCCGTAACATCCAATGGCGGTACAAGCTGTTCTCCACTTGTACCTACACCCAGAGCATTTGTTAATATATCTGACAAATGGATTATAGAGGTCTCCAAAGACATTTGAGATGCCCTGGGAGTATGATGGTGTCTGATGGTATTTTCCAATATCACTGGCAGCTTCCATTCTTTTAGCAAGATAGCCCCCATTGTAGTATGGTTAAATCCAATGATTTCCTCTTCTGTTTTGTATAACAAGCTATTAGTTTTTCTGGCTCTGAGAAGTGCCTGTTTGGCCTGATCAGGAAGATATTTAAATATAATTAGCCGTCCGACATCATGAATCAATCCGGCCAGGAAGAAGCGTTCGGTATTTGTATTATTCTTATAACTCGAAATAATCCTAGCAATGATTCCACAAGCAATGCTGTGTTCCCAAAATGATCGCATGTTTATGATGTCAGAGGGGACACCTTTGAACGCGGAAGTGACACAGGTCCCTAATGCCAAGGTACTGAGCTGCTTTGTTCCGATAATCGCGACTGCCCGTGATATGGTATCTATTTTAGACGGAAAGCTGTAAAATGCACTGTTGACAATCTTTAATAACCGGGCAGACAGGCCGGAATCCTTGCTGATAATATTGGCAACATGAGTAGCCGAACTGCGTGGGTTGCTTATAGCTTCATTAATCTGGTTAAATATGGGAGATAATGAAGGAAGTTTGATATAATTTTTCTTGATTAGATCGTGGGGATCAACTTTGGCCGCTGTATCTTCTGTCGGAGAGTTTTGATCTGAGTTCGCCGAGGAATCGTGAAATTTATCCGTGCCTGCAGACTGTGCTCCATTTGTCAACTGCTCGGCTTTTCGCAGGACGCAGATGTTAAATAATTCACGAATTGCTTCATATCTAAGATCCGTATGGACAAAACGCTTCCTCGTTAGTTTGTCCGCTATATCAAGAATTGCCGGATCCACGTGGGCCGTTTTTTTCTTCTCCATATCGTGTTGCGATATTCCCTCTATATCAACATCAACGATTCCCCACATTTTCATAATTTTCAGGTGCTTTGGCGTTAATTTTACGCCGTTGCCAAGTAGAAAACGGCCATTCCGATCCCTCACATCATTTGCCAGGACCATGTCCGGTTCTAATTCAGACACATTTATTTTGGCCATAGTGAAACCTGCTGCATTTATAAGGTATAAAAGTTTTTGACAATGAACCAGCGCTTTCCGGGATAGCCGGTAGGCCTAACTCGATGCTGGCACTTGCTTTTCAACTAATTACTCATATCGGAAATATCAGAAACATTCTTAAGGGATTTCGATCAAGAAGGTTTTTTACACAAAAGAGGATGGGGAGTTGTTTTGAGAAATTCGGTAGAAATTGTGGAGGCGTGGGCCAAAATGCTCATGAAGTGAACAAAATGGACTTTTTACGATGCCATCAATTATAATGCATTTTTGCTAAACTTGACTTTCGTTTTATTAGCGCCTGATTCACTGCAGAATAAAGCTGGTCGAGATCTTCTAATGGCTTACCCAGAAAGCTGAATGCCCCGTTTAATGCAGCCGTTTTTATATTCTCAATAGTTACAAAGCCGGTCAAAACAATGACCTCAATTTTAGAGTCCAACTCCTTGGATTGCTTTAGCAGTTCAAGCCCATTGATATCAGGCAGCCGAAGATCTGTTACCACAACATCCACGTGCTCACTTTTGATCAAATCCAGGCCCTCGCGTCCGCTCATGGCTTTTGTTACCCGGAATCCTTTATGTTCCAACGCACGGGACAGCACATCGAGTATTGTGCCTTCATCATCAACAACAAGAATTTTTTCTGCCATATCCAGAACAACTCCTTTATAATTTCATGATCATGCAAGCATGTCGCTTATTAGATCCTTTATCTCTTCCATAACAAACGGTTTTCTAATGATCCTTTCAATTCCCTGCTTTTTTAACTCGCCAAGACTCTCTTCATCAGTCCATCCGGTTATTATGGCTATAGGGAGATTGGCTTTGGCTTTCCTGAGCCTGCGCGCAAGTTCAGTTCCGTTCATCTTAGGCATGGACCAATCCGCCAGCACGAGGTTGAAGGTTTTTTTGT
>JAFDAE010000155.1 GCA_019314005.1 Deltaproteobacteria bacterium
CGCTCAACTTGCCTGACAAAAAAATGTCACGTTTTTCAAAGGTCTCCATTGATGGTCGCAGATAAAGAGCTTAAGAATTTTCCCATAATTCCTTCAGACAGGAAGGATGATCTCCACAACCTGGAGTACGCGGACTCTGCTGATTTGGTCCTCTTTGTGGCAGGGAATCAGTTCATGGTCATGGACGAACTCTTAGAAGCCTTTCAGAAAGAAGCTCCCGAAATCAAGAAAATATTTTTTGAAACCCTTCCACCTGGTTTGGAGTTGAAACAGTTACTGGCAGGAGGGGCAATCTTTCGGGACAAAATCATCGACGCGGTCCCTGATGTCTATGCATCTGTTTCCGAAAGGGCCATGGAGCATCTGGAAACAGTCGGCCTCATCACAAAGGGCGACTATTTTCTCTATCTTCATAATCGGATTGTCTTGATGGTGCCGGATGGGAATCCCGCTCAGATACGATCTGTCTCAGATCTTGGACGGAACGAAGTGCGGATATCACAACCGAATCCGGAATACGAAGATATTGCGTATTACATCATGGACATGTACCGAGATAGTGGGGGAGACGAACTTGTGCATCGCGTTATGGAAGAGAAACGAGCAGAAGGCACTACTATTTTGACAGTTGTCCACCACCGGGAGACCCCGCTAAGGATCGAGAAAAAGACAGTCGATGTGGGTCCGGTGTGGGCTACGGAGATCATCTATGCAAAGCAGCGTAACCGTGCGGTTGAGATGGTTGAACCTGGGAAAGAATTGGATCAAAGAGAAAAGATCAATTACTATATCTGTAAATTAAAGAATGCACCCCATCCGGCAAATGCCGAAAAATTCCTCGATTTCATAAAATCTCCCCGTGCGCAGAGAATCTATGAGAAATACGGCTTTGTTCCTCATTGTTGATTCACCGCAAAGGCTTAAATATTAAATTAAGAGTGGCATCCGCCAGACGTTAATTTGTTCATGACCCCATCAATAAAACTATAAAAGACTTCTCTACTCCTTTCGGTAAGGGTCAAGATAATACAGCCTGCTCTTTCTGTGTTAGACCTTTCAATGACCCCTCCACTCCAGAGCACTTTGGCCGTTCCGGTTACAGCCTCTTCGAGGATTTTTATCTCAAAATGGATGATATCTTCTATGATCAAGTCTTGAGGTTGCTTTGAAGAAGAACCACGTTTGGTTATGTCAAAGGCCATGGAGCGGTGAACACTTTCATCGTGTACCTTCCAGTATGTTATTGGAAGAGCGATGGAGAGACGCGCATGTCTTCTGCGTTCCATAATTCCTCAATCCCCTAATTCCTAAATGCCGACTTCGCCAAAGTAGCTCCGGCTACGACGGCTGAATCGCAATTCCTCAATTCCGAAAGAATTCACGCCACTGCTCAATTATTGCTGCCTTATTTTTTCCGAATTTGGAGATTTCTGATTTTATCTTTTTGAACGGTTTGGTTTCGTAGAGAGAGTCAGGCTCTTTTGAGAAGAATTTGTCGGCAAAACATATAATCTGCTCTTCCAGAGAGATAGGGACCATATCTCTTTTGGGGACAGGGAGTTGCTGGCTAACAATATCTTCAATCGTTATACCAGTGCCTACGTGTCTTTCGCAAACGAGCGCATATTCAGGAAGCCCTTCTTTTTCCAACAACTGCCTACCCAGATAGCCATGGCAAATATATGGTTTTTTGCCATAACAGCCTATTTCCGATGCATTGGTGAACATTATGCCAATGTCGTGAAGCATGGCGGCCTTTTCTATAAAGGCAGTGTCGGGCTTCAAGTGTTCCACTTGTTTAGCAAGTTCAAGGGCCTTTTGTGTGACCATTTTACTGTGTTCTATCAACAAATGGCGGGCCTGTGACCCTTTTGTATAATATTTATCAATGAGTTTAAGTGGGTCCATTAGATATAAATAATAACTAATCTCCTCTTGAGTCAATACAATATTAGAGACCTTTGCATAACGCGACATTTTTTCGTCAGGCAAGGAAGGCGAAAATATGAGCGCTGACGCTTCACTTCGTGCAACCGGAGGAACCCCGCCAGGGCGGGGTTTTGAGGATAGCGCTGACGCTTCACTGCGTGCCAAAATTTGAAGCCTGACACCGCATCACGGAGAAATGGCAGTTATGCAAAGGTCTCTATTGGGCTTTTATCATCTCATCGGAAGCATTGCGTATTTCTTGATTCACTAAAGATCGCTTTGCTTTTTGAGCAACCGTCGTTGTAGATTGGTAACGTGAGGCAGTAAGGCATTTTTTTGTTTTTCAGCATATGTTTCGAATCGGATCTTTTCGGTTTCTTCCTCTCTAATTAAGGTTTCCAGAAATTCTATTCCAAAGTAAACAACATTGCTCCGTTTTCCGTCAGGGACTATTTTTGTTCTGATAACAGTTTTTACCCACAGGACTTTTTCATTATCGATAAGGATCTTGACAAGAATTTCATCATTTATTGAAAGCTTTCCCACAGGGTCCTGGAGGAGTTTTCCCTTATGGCGGATAGTCCATGGACAGAGAAATTTTAACCCTTGAAGGCTGAGATCGGTTATCTTGTAGGTTGGCTCCAGTCCTATGTGTTCTCCTTCGAGATTAGTAATTTCTATGACAACATTTTCATCCCGCGGGATTTCGGCGCGGTAATGCCTGCGCAAGGTGCCATGAGAAACATCGGAGGATGGAACAAAAAAGAGCGCTTCAGTTAATGTCTCTTTGAGTTGATAGCGGTCTATATCGACAAGTTTCATTGCCACCATAGCGCGTTTTTTGGTCCCATCTTTGTCATTGAAGAGGTAGGTTACTTCGATAGTGTCTCCGATCCTTCGTGATCGGAGCTTCGGATCGGGCTGTTCAATGATGATATGGGGAGGGACAACGTCAAGTATGCGGGATCTTCTGATATCATCTTTTCCTTCGAATTTTTCGGCTTTTTGTGCCAACAAATCTACGATTGTGGTCGGCCTGAGTCTTGTAAAGATGGAATCGTTGTGGTTATCTATCACTTTTCCACTATGGTTTCGTCAATTTTCATGCCGAAATGCCTTCCGGCCTTTTCTATGGTCACCAGTACCTCATCCCCTTTTTTTAGATCGACAATGGAGATCGGTTTTCCATCAGGTTTTGTAAGGCGTATGGTCTCAGCGTTTTGCAGGATAGTAGATATTTTGTTTCCATCAACTTCTGCTTCAACCAGCATGAGGGGCCGTTTTTCTATTTTTAACCTTCCAACAACGGCCCTTGCGGTCTTCCCCTTAAAGTCGACTATAAGGACCTCGTCTCCGGATTTGAGATCGGACAAATATTTTGTCTTTCCATCAACCACCCGAATGTAGGCGTGCACAGGACCCGCATTTACTCTGAAGGGGCGGGGCGCGACATACGGATTTTCAAGACTCTCAGAATGTACTAAAAACATGGCCGCGCTTGAGTTCCCGATAAGCATGCCTTCACCTACATTCATTGATGTGCAGGTGTCCACACAAACTCTGTCCCCCATTCCGATCGATCTGGTCCCCAAAATTTTTGCCGTTACCACAGGGATTGTTTCGCCGGAACCCTGGACCTCGCGGATTATTTTTTTTATTTCATTGATGTCACTGGTGGTTACCAGTATCCCATCCACGCCTTTTTCAAGTATGGAAAGGAGATCTTTTGCCTCGGAAGCGCTTTGTGCCTCTGCATAAAGATTGTTTGTCTGCGCGATTAGGTTTTCAAGGGGTATGATCGTCCAGTCGGTTGTTTTTACGATTACTTTTTTGGTCTTTGAGAGCTTTACGATCTCCTTTTCATCCTTGCCGCTTTTTATTTCATATTCGACTACGTCCTGGCCCAGCTTTAGATCTCCATCTGTAGCGATAGTTTGTATGATACCGAGTTCTTTTACTTTGTCCGTGTAGTTTTTAGGCACCATAATCGCGTCTGCCCCGCTTTCCAGGGCAGTTGTCACAAGCTTTTTATCCCAGGGCACAACTTTCACCCAGACCTTTTTCATGAGTCCCCCCTTTTTATATGCTCAAGGGCGTCTTCCACCGATGCGTTCTGATGGATAACCATGGAGAAGGCTTCTAACATCATTGCAGGGTTTTTATGTTGGAAGACATTTCTTCCAATGGAAACACCACTACCCCCCACATCAATGGCGTCTTTTACCATGGTCAATATGTCTTTATCTGAATCCATTTTGGGGCCACCTGCGATTACAACAGGCACCGGACAACCTGCTACCACCTCTTTAAAGGTCTCTGGTGAACCTGTGTAATTGACCTTTACTATGTCAGCGCCCAGTTCGGCGCCGAGTCTGGCGGCATGTTTTACAACCTCGACATCATGTTCGTCTTTGATTTTTTCCCCTCTGGGATAGACCATGGCAAGAAGCGGCATTCCCCACTCCATGGCCGTCTGTGCGACCGCGCCAAAATCCCGCAGCATTTCACGTTCTGTATCGCTTCCTATATTTACATGGATGGATACCGCGTCAGCCCCTATCTTTATGGCTTCTTCCACGCTGCATACCAAGGTTTTCGCGTTAGGAGTTGTCGTGAGCGATGTGCTTCCGGACAAATGTATAATCAGCCCCACATCCTTTCCCCCTCCACGATGTCCTGCGTGTACGATACCCTTATGGATCAAAATGGCATTTGCGCCACCTGTAGCTACACTATTTATGGTGGTCTTCATATCGATAAGACCTTCCACCGGCCCCACAGTAACTCCGTGATCCATAGGAACGATTATTGTTTTTCCGGTATCGCGGTTGATAATTCTTTCCAACCTGATCTGTTTGCCTATCATTTCATACTCCCTCAGCCATAAACGACTCGATTTTAGTCTTTAACCATTTAAAAATCTTAATAAATTCAATTGCAATCTGTAGCCAATGGGCAAATAAATGTCAAGGAAAAAATAACGCCTTAAACTTAAACCTAAATTGAGCGATTTTTGACTCGATCTGCACCAATCTCTTGCGCATCAAGGGCTTGCGAAAATCCTCGACATATCCACGGGTATGCCTGCGGTTTTCGCAAACCTTGCTAGCAAACCTTGCTACATCAAGATATTGGCACATCTCTTCTGCAAAAATCGCTCAACTCAGGTTAAAAGATTTTTTGGTCTTGCCGATGGAAAGTTTAGGAAATAAATACAGTTGGATTAAGGAAATATATCGTACGCAATATTATTGCGCTGAGGATAGTCTGTGATAGTAGCGGTGCATCAGCCTCAATACATGCCCTGGCTGGGTTACTTCGATAAGATAGACAAGGCTGATATATTTGTGTTGCTGGATACAGTCCAGTTCAAGAAGAATGAATGGCAGAATCGAAACAAGATCAAAACCGCCCAGGGATGGCAGTGGTTGACAGTGCCGGTATTGTACAAATTCCCTGAAAAGATAGAAGAGGTTACTATTAATAATAACAGTAATTGGCAGAATGTGCAAAGGAAGAGCCTGAAGACGAACTATTCAAAATCGTTACATTTTAATCATATTATTGAGTTGCTGGACGAAATTTTCTCAGCAAAATGGGAACGCATCGCGCCATTAAATATTTTTACAGTCAAGGAGGTTGCACAAATCCTCGGGATTAGCACACCGATTTATGTGGCCTCGGAATTGGGTGAATTCCCGGACGATCCGGACGATCGATTAATTGCAATTAGTCAATATTTTAACGGTACAACTTACTTGGCCGGCAGTGGTGGAAAGGACTATATGAAGCTCGAAAAATATGAAAAAGCGGGCATAAAGGTACAATTCCAGGAATTTCACCACCCTGTTTACCCGCAATTGTTTGGACCATTTGAATCGTTGATGTCTGTTCTCGACCTGCTTTTCAATTGTGGTCATGACAGCCTGTCTTTCTTGCGAGGGGATTATGAATGTTCTGGCGATAGGCGCGCATCCTGATGATATAGAAATCGGGTGTGGCGCAACATTAATAAAGTATCGACAAAAAGAGCATAAGGTCTATACGCTTATCATGACAGACGGAGCAATGGGAGGCGACAATGAACTCAGACGCAATGAACAGTTGCGTTCAAATGAGATTATCGGAGTAGAGAAGATGTTCTGGGGAGGATACAAAGACACGCAGTTGCCCTTAAATAAGGATATAATCGCTATTATAGAGGATGTAATCGATAAGGTTGATCCGGTTTTTATCTTTGTAAATTATTTTGATGATACGCATCAGGATCACAGACATCTGGCAAAGGCCACAATTTCAGCAACCCGATACATCAAAAATGTATTATTTTTTGAAGTCCCGACTACACACAACTTTTCTCCCTCGATCTTTGTGAGTATAGAAGATGTGTTCGAGGAGAAGAATCGAATCCTCCTGGCGCATGAATCACAGGTAATGAAGACGAATATAGGAGATCTGTCTATTGTTGATGTTGCTCGGGCCCAGGCCGGTTTTAGGGGTATGCAAGGCCGTGTTAAATATGCAGAAGGGTTTGTGCCGCAAAGGCTCTTTATTAATGTATAACAATGATACCGCATTCAAAACCGACTATAGACTCTGAGGATATTAAGTCCGTCTGTAATGTATTAGAGTCAGGCGCGATAGCTCAGGGAGAGGTAGTAAAAGAATTTGAAAGATCAATAGCGGCATTTGTGGACGTAAAAGGGGGTGTTGCGGTAAATTCAGGGACAGCCGCGCTCCATCTTGCCCTGATCGCTTTGGGAGTTAAGACAGGAGATGAAGTCATTCTTCCCAGTTATCTTTGTGTCGCACCGCTCAACGCGGTCCGCTATGTTGGAGCAACCCCGGTGTTTTCGGATATCGATCCGGGGACAGGGAATATTGATGCAGAAAGGGCGAAAGCAGTAGCGTCGAAAAAGACAAAAGCGATTATTGTGCCGCATATGCTGGGACAACCGGCTCAGATGGAGGGATTTAATGACTTAAGAATTCCCATCATAGAAGATTGCGCTCAATCGATCGGCGCCCGATATAAAGGGAAGCGCGTGGGAAGTTTCGGAGACGTGGCAATATGTTCGTTTTATGCCACCAAGGTTATTACCACGGGCGAGGGCGGAATGGTCCTTTCGGATAATGAAGAATTGCTTGAGACAGTCAGGGATCTCAGGGATTACGACGAAAAAACTTCTTATATGACACGCTACAACTATAAGATGACTGACATGCAGGCAGCGCTCGGGACTGAGCAAGTACGCAGGCTACCGGATTTCATTGCTGCAAGGAAACATATAGCCAAGTTCTATGATCACGTGCTTGCAGATCTTCCGGTCCGATTGCCGGTTAAGACAACCGGCTGTGAGCCCATTTTTTACCGTTATGTTTTACGCATTGGGTCGGACGTGGAAGATTTTATTAAGACTATGGAGGACCTTAACGTGGTCTGTCGCAGGCCTATTTACAGGCCATTGCATCAATTGCTCAATCAAACAGGTTTAAAGAATACAGATCAAGTTTGGAACGATTCTGTTTCTGTTCCAATATATCCCATGCTCACCGACCAGGAGAGGGAGCGGGGCGCATATGTTGTTGGATGGATTTTGTGGGGAAGCTTACTGCTGCCCCGGATTCAGAGCGTCTTCAAGCATAGTGGTACGCGTTGGATATATATATTGCTCTTTGCTTTTCTCCTGTCATACTTGTTGACCCCGCTGATTCGTAGAATTGCCAAGTACTTCTCCATCCTTGATCAACCATCCGGGCGAAAGGTGCATAAAGACCCTATTCCCCTTCTCGGCGGAGTGTCGATCTACATAGCTTTTACCACTTCTATTCTGGCAAACCATATACTCGACCAAGAAGTTATAGTTATTTTGATTGCGTCAACAGGAGTTATGTTGATCAGTTTGGTAGATGATATCAGGGACCTTTCCGCCAAGCTTAAATTAGTCGCTCAATTAGCGGCAACCGTATTAGTTTTTTGGGCAGGTATACGGATAAGTATCTTCCCACCGAATGGAATCGGCGAGGTCGCCAACTTCTTGTTGAGTTTTATGTGGATAATCGGCGTTACCAATGCCATGAATTTTATCGACGGCACAGACGGCCTTGCTACAGGCTTGGGGATAGTTGTCTCACTATTTCTCGGCATTGTGGCATTTCAGACAGAGCAGGTGTTTCTCGGATGGTTTGCCATTGCGATGATGGGAAGTTGCCTTGGATTCCTTCCATATAATTTTCGGCGTTCAAAGCCCGCGAGCATCTTTTTAGGCGACACAGGAAGCACCTTTATCGGATTTACGTTAGCCTGCCTGGCAATAAAGGGCGACTGGGCTGAAAACGATCCGATAGTTTCGATATGTGCTCCGATTATGATCTTTGGAGTACTTATCTTTGATATGACGCATACCACTATTACAAGGATCTTTAGTGGCAAAGTGCGAAGTTTTCATGACTGGGTCTCCTATGTGGGGAAGGACCATATTCATCATCGTATGTACAGACTTTTTCAGAGCAACAAAAAAACCGTTGGTCTAATTCTTGCTATGAGCATTTGTTTAGGGATAAGCGCTGTTGTATTGCGAAACGTTCGTACCATTGACGGTATACTTATTGTATTTCAAGGAATTATCGTTTTTATTATCTTTTCGGTGATAGATTATCAGCAAGAAAAAACAAGGATAGAATTTGAAATGGATAGGCCCTGGTTTCGGATACAGGAACTTTTCGATGTGGCTGTCAGTCTTCCCGGCACAGATGTGCATTTTGATGGGGTTATCATCGACATAAGCGCGACCGGAGCAAAAGTCCTTACCCATCCGACTTCGCATGAAATGGAGGTTGGAACCGATGTGTTGTTAGCGTCGAGAGAACTTGACGAAGCAGAATTGCCCAAGCCAAAGGGGCAGGTCGTGCGAAAAAGAAAGGTGATGCTCAATGACGATACCGAGAAGTATATAGAATTCGGGATACAATTTACAGACTTTGAAAGTGAGAATATACTAAAATTAGTAGAGTATCTTTATAAACAACAGATTGAGAAGAGACGGGAAAAGTTCTCGGTATCTGTCAGGTCCCTCCAAGATGTGGATGTGAGGCAACTGACCGCTGACGGTTGAGCCCATAAAGGCGAGTTAAATGTATTGTGAGTATTGGAAACTGAAAGTACCACCATTTGAAAACGTTCCAAATCCCAGGTGCGTTTTCTATTCGCCTAATCATGACGAATCCTTGATGCGTCTTTTTTATACGGTAAAAGGGAGGAAAGGGGCATGTATGCTCACCGGTGAAGTGGGCTGCGGCAAGACCACGATCAGCAACGTATTTAAAGAAAAACTGCAAAATGGGAAATTTGACATCGGAATGATTACGAATCCAAGTCTGAGTAGCATAGAGCTGCTACAAGAGATTTTATATCAGCTCGGTTCTGATGTGCATTATAACACTAAGCTTCAATTAATACATGCTTTGCATAATAAGGTGATGGGAAACCTTAAAGGCGGCAAAGAGACCATCGTGATCATTGATGAAGCACATCTTATAAAGGAAGAAGAGACATATGAAGAATTGAGGCTGTTGTTGAACCTTCAAGATGATAACAGATTTTTGCTCACGCTTATCCTTGTGGGACAACCTGAGCTGAAAGAATTGATCGGAAAAATTCCTCAGTTTGAACAACGCATTCCAATTAAATATCATTTGAGTCCCCTTAATTTTATAGATACGTTTAAGTATATGCAATTTCGATTAAAAAAAGCGGGCATTACTAAAAATATTTTTACGGGAGACGCAGCAAAGAAGATATACGAATATTCCGGTGGTATACCCCGAAAGATCAACAACATTTGCGATATGAGCTTATTGGCCGGCTTTATTGATCAGGCCCGCGTAATTGACCATTTGATTATCAAAAAAGTGATAGAAGACGAAGGCTGAGAATATGGTTCGTTTGGCTGAGGTGATAAGAAAATCTAATAAGAAGAAGATCAGCAAAAAGAGCGAACACGTCCGTGTTGGGAATGCAGGGACGCTCAAAAGCCTTGCCGGGGAGCGTGAAAAGGCGACAACAGACAAAAAAAGAGTGACAACCGGCATAACCGTTTCCCCTGAAAAACTTTACGAGGGTCTTGTCAATTTTATGACGGGAGTCGTTGATAGAGTAAAAAAGAGAGAACGATTCGATATCCAAAAGGGATCTAAGATTATTAATGTTATTGTGAGTTATCCAAAAGGGATATTGGATGACTTGCACCGGCTTACCCTTCTTTCTGCGGGAAACAAAGAAGCTTCTTTAGCTACCCATGCCGCAAACGTGTCGATAAATGCGATAATAATGGGGGCCGGTTTTGGATATCCAAGGGCAAAACAGATAGAATTGGGCACAGCCGCACTCTTTCATGACATAGGGATGTATAGAGTGCCGGATACTATTATCAATAAAAAAGGACGCTTAACTCCTTCAGAGATGAAAGTTATAAGAAAACATCCCGAAGTTGCTTACAATGAACTGCTAAAGTATGGTGAGGAGTATCGTTGGCTCGCAGAGATTGGCTACCAAGAACATGAAAGAGTGGATGGGAGTGGGTATCCGAGGGGATTAAAAGACGATCAGATTCATGAATATGCCAGTATTATAGGTATCCTGGACATTTATGATGCTTTGATTCACAACCGACCTCAGAGGGGTGGACTGTCGCCCGCCTATGCCATGAAAGAGATCGTCAGGAGTAGTAAGGGGCTTTTCCCTCCTTCGATTATAAAACATTTGTTAAACCAGTTATCGATCTTTCCAGTGAAAAGTTATGTTAAGTTGAATAACGACTCAATAGGGATGGTTGTCAAAACCAATTCCTTGTGGCCGTTGAAGCCCGTCCTCAGTCTTATTTATGACGCGCAGGGAAAGAGAGTAAGAGATGGCAGGGTATTGGATTTAGCCGAAAATCCTCTTTTATATATAAAGGATATTATTAGAGAGGAAGATATGCCTGATTTTTCCTGATTTGAAATATTGATGGCTTTACAAAAAGATGACCAAATAGGCTTATCAGGGACTTTTTACGAAACCATCAAATGATAAGAGGTGATAACATGGACTTGGACAAGGTTTACACAAAGAGTGATTCCATAGTTTCCAGGAAAATAGCCGACGAGGTGATCCTGGTCCCTATCAGGCAGGATGTCGGAGACCTGGAAAGTATTTACACCCTGAATGAGGTGGCAGCCCGTATTTGGGAACTGGTGGACGGCAAGACCACGGTAAATGAGATAAAGGACATTGTCGTTAATGAGTATGAAGTCCCTCCCATTGAAGTCGAGAAAGATATAGTAGGGTGCTTGGGCGAACTGGAATCAGTAAAAGCAGTGACAGAGGGTTAGGCGATGGAATGCTCACCCATACCGGAAATGCCATACCGGAAATTTAGTGACCGATTTCACGAAAAGACTGTGGCGGCAAGGGTTCCGGTTAATGGAACACTTGAGATGACCTATCGGTGTAATTTAAACTGTGTGCATTGTTACTGTAACCTTCCGGCAAATGACCCAAAAGCACGCTTGGATGAACTGAGCACAGAAGAGATCCTTGATATTATTGACCAGATCGCGGACAAGGGGTGTCTGTGGCTCCTGGTTACCGGAGGGGAATGTCTCCTCCGAAAAGACTTTTTCGATATCTGGATCTATGCGAAAAAAAGAGGATTGTTGCTTACCCTTTTTACGAATGGCACTCTTATAACTCCTGAAATTGCTGATTTCCTGACGGAATGGCCTCCGTTTTCCGTTGAAATTACTCTTTACGGAGTAACTAGTAATACGTACGAATCAGTTACCAGAGTGCCGGGATCATATGCCCGATGTATGAAAGGAATAGAGCTCCTTCTGGATAGAAATATGCCGCTGAAACTCAAGACCATGGTGTTGACCCTCAACCAACACGAACTCGGTGATATGCAACAATACGCACAAGAGCTTGGGATTGAATTCAGATTTGATGCCATGGTCAATTCCAGACTGGACTGTGGCAAGGACCCATGTCAATTCAGGATTGATCCAAGTGAAGTGGTGCGGCTTGACATGGAAGATGAAAAGCGCCTGGAGGTGTGGAAGGAGATTTGTCAAAAATTCTTGGGATCTGACAAAACAGATGAACTGTTTGTCTGTGGCGCTGGAGTGACTACTTTCAATATCAATCCTTGTGGCAGGTTGCAGGTATGCGGCATGGTGACAGAGCCATATTGGGATTTAAAGAAGGGAACCTTTTCAGAAGGATGGGAGAAACTGTTCCCGACGGTTCGGGAACAGAAGCCGACGGATTCATATATATGTGGTGATTGTGAGCTATATTCCTTATGTGCTCAATGCCCGGGATGGGCTCTTACAGAAAATAATAATGCAGAGCTGCCCGTGGAGTATCTGTGCCGGATAACACACGAGCGCGCAAAGGCCTTGGGCTTGCGCAAAAACAATCTGGCAGAATTGGCACTCAGATTTGGGTCAGATTTGGCCGATCCGATTGAGCAAAGCCACAGGAATAGCTAGCTATTTCGCGGAGTTTGCGAATGAGTATCGGCCAAAGATGGCCTCAAGCTGGGATGCCAAAATGGTAAGTTGGTTTTGCGCAAGCCCTTAGAAAATAGAAGGGAGTATGTTGTCATGAACTTAAAGGAGAAAAAAGAGTACAGGAAACCGGAGATCCGAAAGGTCCGTTTAGCCCCGGAAGAGGCGGTGTTGGCGGCCTGCAAGGCGGCAGGAACGGCGCGGAGACAGGGTAATAAATGCGATAACCTGCAGGGGGCCTGCATCAACAGGGCACAGGGGTCGTGAGAAGGGGATAATGTCAGAGATCAGAGTGAATATCGGGGGATTTACCATATCCGTTACGCATCCCTCCCATTATGGGGAAGCCGATCTTCCTCCCTCGTATAGGCATTTCAAGTCTGAGAGTGAGCCGGATGTATTTATGCGGGTTCATTCTGAGTATTTGCCTTTTGAGGAGCACGGCAGG
>JAFDAE010000156.1:0-3585 GCA_019314005.1 Deltaproteobacteria bacterium
AAGCCCGGCATTGCTTCGATAAAACGCTCGACACTATCCCCGTTTTCTCTGAGATAGTCAAGCATCGCCAGGTGCCAGTCCCGGCTGTCCCGGTAGGCAGCGAGCGCCGCCGTATATCCCAGCGCATTGACGTGGGGCACGATGCCCTTCATCGCCTGCAGAAATTGCCGGCGGAGCTGTTCATCGGAAATGACGGCAAAGGCACAGCCCAGCCCCGGTATGTTGAAGGTTTTGCTGGGCGCCATGAGCGTTATGGTCCGCCTTTCCACTTCCGGGCCCAGGGTCGCCGTGGGGATATGTTCCTTGTCCTTGTCGAGCACCAGTTCACAGTGGATCTCATCGGAGCATATCACGAGATCGTGCCGCTCGCAGATCTCTGCCAGGGTTGAAAGTTCATCGCCGGTAAAGACCCGCCCGGTGGGATTATGGGGACTGCACAGCAAAAGCACTCGGGTGCGCGGCGTTATTGCACGCTCCAGGAGGTCAAAGTCAAATTCCCACCCCCCCTCACTTTCCATCAGTGGAACCGTAATGAGTTCCCGTGAAGAGTTTCCCGGGGCCGTCAGAAAGGGCGGGTAGATCGGTACTGTGGTCAGGACCTCATCACCGGTATCGCCCACGGCGCGGCAGGCCACGTTAATTCCCGTGACCAGACCCGGGAGCCACACAATCCAGTCGCCTTCGATCTTCCATTGATACTGTGTTTCGAGCCTCCCGATAACCACATCGATCAGCTCATCGGGAACGAGAGTATACCCGAATACTCCGTGGTCGACATGGGCCTCGAGGGCGCTGATGATCGCCGGTGAAACCCGGAAATCCATGTCCGCCACCCACAGCGGAATGATTTCCTTCCCCTTGTAGAGGTCCCACTTCAGGCTGTTTGTGCCGCGCCGGTCAACGGGCCCGTCAAAAGCATGTATCATATCCTTACCTTTTTTCAGGATTCGTGTGTCGTGCTTTCGGAAAAAATAGAATAAAACAGGCTGTCCCTATTTACCCTAATCCTTTTGCTGCCATGTGATGATATATTCAGTCATCTCGTCAGGTTTTTCTATACTCTGTTCAGATAGTACCCATTCTCCGGATAAACCCATTTCCCGGGCGGTGAGTTCAAAATGACACATGGCAATACCCATATCGATCCGCTGCAGATCGGCCAGTTTAAACAGATCCCTGTTTCGTTTACCATAGCCGCTCGTGCGCTGCAGATAGAAATGCCACTTTGAGCCATCTCTCATTATGCGCCAGGGTTGCTTGTTTGACGCCGAAGGCCCCTGGCGTAGCATTTCGAGAGGTGTGGTAAATTGACCACAGGCGTCGACCGATAAAGCTGTGCGAAAGGTTTCGTCAAAAAAGAGCTCAGTCCATGGAAGCCGGCTGTCCGCTCCTGCGCTCCGGCGAATTAAGGGATCGAACCAACGGGGCTTGTCTGCAACATATCCCACGGCCACCACCGCCGGTAGTATCTCCGTCTCTTTCAGGGAAATCTTTCGGGAAAAACTGCTCTTGCTGAAGGTTCCGCCCAGCCAGCAGGTGCCAAGACCGATATCCGTAGCGAAAAGAATGGCCCGTTCCAGGAGGTAGCCATAATCCTCCATATTCTTCTCACCCTGTTCAACCGCACCGATGATAAAGCCGCGGGCCCCCTTGATGAAACCGTAGGTTCCCAGCCCTTTCAAGGCGGTCAGGTCATCTTCCCCGGCGGATACCAGTTCAAACCGCACACTCGTGCCGAGAGGACCTTTCGATGATGCAGCCAAAACCTTCGCCAGTTGATCTCTCAGCCCCGGCTCGATTGGTCTCGGGTCATAACTACGACAGGAAAAACGCCGTCCGACAATCTCGGTTATCGCTTGATTGTATACTACCATTGAATTCCTCCTGGTCATGTTTAAGGGGGACAGCCGTCCATTCGTGGCCATCAGCGACACCGAAGCTCAAGGATCAGCTACAACACCCACCATACATCAATCGTCCAGCGGCGGCGGAATCAGAACGAAATTGCCAACATGTTTTTTCTCGATGAACTCGGCTTGCGCCTCCGCAATCCCTTCGAGGGGAAATATCTTTGCTACAAGCGGGCGCAACTCCCCAGGCAGTGCAGCCTATCAGCGTCAGATCCTTCAGATAAAAGGTGCGCATGTCGAAGGTTACCAATGGCCCTCCGATCGCCCCGGAGGACGCGTATCTGCCCCCTCGCTTCAGTACCTCCAGCAAGCCGCCAAAGGCCGGTCCCGCAACGTTGTCGATAACGACATCCATAGACTTTTCACCGAGGCTGGCAAGGACATCGTCATCACGATCGATGACACGATCCGCTCCGAGGGAAAGAACCTGTTCCATCTTCGCCTTTGCCGCAATCGCCGTTACGGTGGCGCCCCGTCGCTTTACGAGCTGCACGACGGCCGAGCCGACACCGCCGGACGCTCCGGGGACCAGAACATGCTCCCCCTGAGATACCTTCGCACGATGGACCATGTTTTCAGCGGTCCCGTAGGCGCAGGGGATCGTACCAAGTTCGGCATCGCTCCAGTCGCAGTTGACGGGGAACACCTCCCCGGCAGGGACTTTGACAAACTGGGCGAAGGCGCCGTCAAAATCGGAGGCCATCCAGATATTTTTCATGGACTCAAACCCGAACTGCCGCATGCAGGCTCGGACGAGTACGCGAGACCCGATGGTGCTTTCGTCCCCACCGGGGGCAACGGCAACAATACGCCCGCAACAATCCGTGCCCTGGATGAATGGGAATGGGGTTGTCTCGTTCCACCCTCCGTCTGCCTTTGCGGTTGCCTGCTTTTCCTCGACAATTGCCGCATCCTCTGTAGCTGTTGTAACCGAGGAGGAATACCAGCCAATACGTGTATTTATTTCCGTGTTGTTGACCCCGGCGGCGAGGACGTGCAGCAGAACCTCGCCCGGCTCAAGCGTCGGAAGGTTTACCACGCGACACTGAAGCTTGTCGTATCCGCCATTGCCGGCGGTGACGACAGCCTTCATAGTTTTCCCGCCATCCTGTGGATCAAATCGGGCCTGTTTTGGATCGGTATCCCATCTACTGCTCATGTCGAATCTTCCTTTCATTTATACAACGCGCCCGTGTCGTTGCAGACATTCACACCGGATTTGAAAGCAGCAGCACAATGGTGCCACTTAATAATGCAACACTAAGCAGGAGCGCACCCCAAGCGGTGCGCCAGGAGGGTAACACAACGGCATCCTCCTCCCGCTTAATTCTTCCATCTGCGAGCACGTGGACCGGCCACCAGCCTAAACCATGGTGGGCCATCCAGGCTTTGAAGGGATAAACAGTGAACGCTCCGGCAAACGCGCTTAGGATGGTAACACCCCAGAACAGTACACTTCCGGGTCCCCTCATGCCCAGGTCTTTTTCGCATAAACCCAATAAGATGCCCCCCACCGGTAACATGCCCACCAAGACGAAATTCAGGGAAATGATTTCGGTGAAGAACATGCGGCGAACTACAGCCCAATATCGACTTCCTGCCTGAAAGGCAACCAGCGGGGCCTGGAAAACAAACAAGCCAACGATCAGGGGCAGGCCATAGAGACGGGCTGTCA
>JAFDAE010000156.1:3630-9168 GCA_019314005.1 Deltaproteobacteria bacterium
CGCAAGAGCTATCCCTATTGCATATCCTGCAACACCGAACATCGTCTCTCCAAGGGCGTATCTCCACTTCGCCGCCGCGGTTTCCAGTTCTTGTGAACGCAGCGGTTGCCGATACGAATACAGGTAAGCCATCAGCCCTAAGGGGCCGAAGAGTGCCACAACCAGCACCCAAACCAGCCGCATCTCCCAGGGTGCCCGCGTGCCGCGTACAAGGTCCCAGATTAAAACAACCAATGATCCCGCAGCCAAAAGAAACCAGGTCCATAACACATTTTTCCAGGCAGTTATTTTCTCCTGATATGCCAGGTACTCATTTGATGCCTGGTCAATTGTCTCTTGTGAGAAAAGATCTTCGATTCGAGTGGGCGAAGATGCTTCGGCTATTTCTTCTGCTACATTAAGTGTAACGACCTCATCGAACTGATGCCAATGATACAGGTAGATGATGCCATGATTTAGATCGAAGATATTGGAATAGACGGTATTTACGGAAGGACTTTCCTGATGCACAGCATCCAGGATGGATCCAAAATAATATGGCGTTAGAGCATCTTCACCCTGGAGCTTCTCCAACATCGCAACCGCGGTATCGTATCGCCAGCAAGGGTATCTGCCGTTTTGGGGATTTGCCCGGTTGAAATTGGTCGAAATCAGGTACCCATTGCCTTTCTGTTTTCTGGTAAAAGCGATTTCGCCATCGGGTCCCGCACTGATTATAACCGCATCACCCGTCCCATCGGCAACATGCACCTGGGCCCTCCATGCACTTTCCCATGAATGGCTTTTGACCCGATCAATGACCTCTTCCACGGTAGAACATTTTCTTAAAAACTCATAAAATGGATTTTTCATCTTGGGCAGTTCGGGATGCGGCTTCAAAGCTGCTTTTGGCAGAGCGTTGACATCGAAGGCAAGTCCCTTCTCATTGATGCCGCCCTGAGGCCAAAAGTTGTCAAAACCAAAAAACACCACACCGTAGCCCCCATCTTTTGAAGGAACCACCCAGTAATACGTATTCGGATTGATCCAGTCTTCGTTATTGCCGAAGAGAACGGTGTCACCGTAGGAAGCGGTGAAGATCGTGCAGGATACAGGAGCGGGATCAGAGATGATGTTCCCATCCGGTTCTCCATCACCACGATTATTGTGGGCATATGTGATTTGATCGGTTGTTGAAAGCAATATCCCGACGACCACAGCTACAAGCACAACTACAGTCATTGCATAGATTGTTTTGGTAACTGTTTTTTTCATTTCTACACCGCGCCCGGCATAAGGAGCGGCTGCTTTGTCCCGACGCCCTTCATGCCGTTATTGCACTCAATTAAACATAGCAAACCTTATAACGTTGAACTCACAACCATCGATGCAAGTGCCGCAAAGAATACATTCGGTATTTTCCATTTTGTTGGTTTTCACCATCATCTCAACGGGAAGACTCATCGGACAGTTTTGGGTACAGATATGACAATGGGTGCATTTCTCCGAATCCGCCTTGAGTTGCAACGATGGCCACTTAAAACTATTCCGTATCTTTCTCCCTACTATCATAAAGGGGGCCATCCAGCATACATGATGGCAGAATGATCTTCTCCCAAAAATAAACGCTGGTAATACTATGAGAAAGAGAAGAATGCAAAGATACGCTATGAGAGCGCTTATATCTCCTATGGAAAAGCCGTATTTAGTCCGGTAGAAAAAATCTATTTTCTCATAACCACCACGTCTGATTGCTAATTGCACAATAGTACAAATCCACGGAACCCAAATTATCCATTTAATATAGTCGCCCTTTGTTACTTTTTTATCTCTTGCTGAGAAAATAGCCTCCTGGCACCCCGCACCAGGACAAACCCATCCACAGTATGCCCTGCCAAGTAAAAGAGCGCTCACAAACATAAGCAGGAACATAATAAAGCTGCCATTTATGATTCCATCCAAAGTGGCTTGAATGATGACAACGGGCGACAGGTAAAAAAATATCGCGGGGAATAGAAAAAACGAGAATAGAATCATTCCTTTTCTCAATTTTTGCCTTGTTTTCATTTTATTGCCCTTTATGGCGATAAATTTTAGCACAACAGTTACGTATAAGGCAATTTTGCCCGATCCCAACATATCGGTGTTAAGGAAAATGGATGAGGGATAAAATAAGGATTAGGGATTAGAGTACAGAAAATAAACAGGGCTGGGTAATGTATGGCATCAGAGACCGAGGTAGGTTTTTCGTATGACCTCATCCTGAAGCAACTGTTCGCCCGCCCCTTCGGCAATGATTTTCTCCGATGAAAGCACATAATTGCGTGAGGCCATCTTGAAGACTGTGCTCACCTCCTGCTCAACGAGAAGGACCGTGATTCCCAGATTGCGGACCTCGACGATTCTCTCAAAGACTTCCGCCTGCAACATGGGAGCCAGGCCGGTTATCGCCCTCGATTGAAGCTCCCCGCAATACGTTGCGGGGAATCTCCGATTGTTAAGGAAAATGTTTGTTTTTTATTCGCTCGCTAACCCCGCCGCAAGCAGCGGGGAATGCGCTCGCTGTTCAATTCGCCAAATTTTACTGAAAGACATAGGTCGTTCCAACACTGTTCAAGATGAAGTTCTCCGGCATCTCCTCGGCAAACCGGGTTATCGCCTTCCACCCGGTGCAGTGCATGGGCGCGACGTAGTCGGGAGCGATCGCTTTCATCTCACTGATGGTGGGGTCGATGAGCTTTTCGTTTTCCATTGAAAGGTGAAATCCGCCCAGAACCGCATGGACCTTATCAATGCCTGAAACTTTTTGGAGGTGTTTCACCGTGTTGATGATCCCGGCGTGGGAGCACCCCCCGAGAACAACCAGACCTCGCCCCTTTATGTTTACGGCCAACCCCTGGTCGTCGTAAAAAGGGTCAGGAATCCATTCATCACCGATCCTGGCTTCCATACCGGGCATGCCCTTTTCAAAGTCCGTCTGCCGCTCCACTTTTCCCGAAAGCAGGATAAGATCGGAGGCGATGGCGGTGGCGCCATCTATCTTTTGCAGCTTGGCACCCGCTCTTGTCAGCTCCGATTCATCCATCCCGGGCATCTCGATCATGAGTTCAGGGTTCACTTGAAAACGACGGGGAACAAAGGCACTTGTATGGAGGAACAGGGGCATCCCCTGCTTCGCCTGACCAAGGTACCCCAGCAAGCCCCCAAAGTGGTCGAAGTGCCCGTGACTCAGGACGATGGCCTCGATGTCCTTAAAATCCGCCCCGACTTCACCCAGCATGACGGCCATGCTCGATGCAAAGATATTGGCGTTGTTGAGCAGACATGTCCCCGAAATACCCGTATCGAAGAGCAGTGTGTGGGTCTCCGAACCGGCATACACCTTGAGGAGAAAAGATAATCCCGGTTCTGACAGGGGGCCGCTCGGCGGCATCACCCGCAGCCGTTTGGCCACATCCGAATCGGGAAGAAAATAGTCGGAATAATTGTCAACCAGCGAGACGATTTCGACTTTGTCTGCCTCTTTTATCATTCCGTTCATATGCCCTCCTTATAAATTTTCAAAAGCGGCCCACTACCTCATTGAACTGATTGTAAAAAATACCCCTTTTGACGGGATTGTCAAGGAAAATGGAATAAGGATTAGGGGAGAGAAAACAAGGCTTAGGGATTAAGGGATAAGGATTAAAGAACAAAAAATAAACAGGGTGAGACGCTGTATGGCATCAGAGACCGAGGTAGGTTTTCCGTATGACCTCATCCTGAAGCAACTGATCGCCGGCCCCTTCGGCGATGATTTTTCCCGACGAAAGCACATAATTGCGCGAGGCCATCTTGAAGACCGTGCTTACCTCCTGCTCGACGAGAAGGACGGTGATTCCCAGATTGCGGACCTCGGAGATTCTTTCAAAGACTTCCGCCCGCAACATGGGGGCCAGACCGGTTGATGGCTCATCAATGCAGAGCAGTTTGGGGTTCGACATCAGGGCTCTTCCGATAGCGAGCATCTGCTGCTCGCCGCCGGACAATGTTCCTGAGATTTGACCGGTCCGGGTCTGAAGCACGGGGAACAGCTGATATACCTTATCGAGATTGTCTGTGATCTCATTCTTTGTATGCAGGAGATAGGCACCGGCCAGGAGGTTATCAAGAACGGTCATCTCCTTAAAGGGCCGTCGTCTTTCGGGGCAATGGATCAGGCCGCGTTTGACGATATCATAGGCGGGCATCCTGTCTATTCTCTCCCCATCAAAAGTCACCGTTCCCTCGATGGTAATGTCCCCGCCGGTTGCCCTGCTCGTAATTTCCTTCTCCCGCAACACCAGACCGGTTATCGCCCTCAACAATGTGGATTTTCCGGCCCCGTTCGGGCCTACCAGGCTTACCAGCTCGCCCGTTTCTACGCCCATACTCAGGTCGTTGATGACCATAGCCCTGTCATAGCAAACTGTCAGATTTTGTACTTCGAGCAGCACCGTCAGATTTCTCCTTTCCCGAGATAGGCCTCTATGACTTTGGAATTATTCACGATCTCTACGGGCGTTCCATCGGCTATGATGGTCCCGAAGTTGAGCACAATGATGCGATCGGCGATCTTCATCAACTGCTGCAGCTTGTGCTCTATGATGATCATCGCCGGTCCCTCGCTGTGAAGTCTTCCGAAACGCCCGCCCTTGTGCAGACGATGGATGGATTTGGCCATGAGTTCCGTTTCTGCCGGGCTGAGTCCCCCGAAAGGTTCATCCAGAAGAAGCAGTTCGGGTTCGGTGGCAATGGCCCGGGCCACTTCGAGCCGCTTCAGATCACCCTGGGAAAGCGTCGAGGCGTCTTCGAGAGCCATATCGGAGATGCCGGCGAATTCCAGTGCGTCCATGGCCTTGGCCTCGATCCTCTTGACCCACTCTCCCCGCTTCATGGCGCGCGGGGAAAGACAGGACACCATGACATTGGCAATGATAGGAAGCCGCCGAAAGGGTCTCATGTTCTGAAACGTGCAGGCAACACCCCGATTGACGATATCCCAGGTCTTTTTACCGGTAATCTCCTTGTTCTTGAAACGGATACTCCCCGAATCCACCTTCAGGATGCCGCTTATCAGCCGGACAAGCGTCGTCTTTCCGGCGCCGTTGGGACCGATCAGGCCCAGGATCTCGTCCCGGGCAACGGAGAAATTGACGTCATTGACCGCCAGGAGCCCACCGAAATGCTTGTTCAGGCCCCTGACCTCCAGAAATGCTTCGCTCATATCAGCTTTCCTCGGACTCTTCCCTCAACTCTCTGCGGGATACCTTTCCCACGTCCGTCTTCGGGAGTTCGCCTCTGAATTCTATAATCTTGGGCACTTTGTAATCGGCGAGGTTCTCTTTGCAGAAGGCCTTGACCTCCTCTTCCGAAATCTTGCCCCGTGCCTCGCTTTCCAGGATAACATAGGCCTTTACGATATTGCCCACCCTCGGGTCGGGCACCCCCACAACGCCGGCAGCCTTGATTTTGGGATGCTGGTACAGGACTTCTTCCACATGCCTGGCAAAGACGGAGTATCCCTTGTATTTAATGAGG
>JAFDAE010000015.1 GCA_019314005.1 Deltaproteobacteria bacterium
TTTGCACCGTGTCAAATTGGATATGACAGAATGGACAGGCAGTACATAGATAGTGAGCGCCTGCTTTTTTGCCGTCTGTCAGCTTCTTCTTGGTCAAATCGATCGATAGACCGTCATTAACCCCTGTTAAAGGAGCGCCACAGCATTCCAGCTTGCTGGTCCAGTCGATACTTTCAGCACCTGTTATCTCCACCAGCTCATCAAACAACGTGGGTGCAACCGGATCATCAAACCCGGTGATATCGCTCGGTCGCAATGCATGGCAGCCGTAATGGGTCGCAATCCTGAGGCCCTTGTATCGCCCAGATATTTTGTTCTTTAATCTATCAATTCCCACATCATGATAAAGCACGGAAAGGAGATGCTTGACTTCGGTTTTGCCTTCATATTTGAGGCCTTTTTCAGCAAGAAGTCGGATGATTTCCTTCCGCAGATCTCCATCTTTTTTCATCACATGTTCTGCTTTCTTGAGGCTTCCGTAGCCACATTTGCACATGACCAATATGTCGAGGCCCGCTTCTTCAGCCAGCGCCAGGTTGGTTACCGCAGAAAACATAAATGCCCTATAGTCTATATTCAGCAAGGGATATCCACAACAGCCAAATTCTCGGATATCCACCAGCTCTACACCTGCTTTCTTTAGAACCGCCCTGGAGGAAGCCTCATATTGACTGACTCGAGCAGGTATATTACAGCCTAAGAAGAATGCATATTTCAACATGTTGTTTTAACCTTAGTTTAGCTTAACGGTTTAAGAGGTTAATTTAACCTTGAACCGTGAACCCCTGAACTTTGAACCTGAACAGTTACCTCTTTTTTTTCGTGCTTTCGTACTTTCGTGTTTTCGTGATGATTTTTCTCCCTGGAATTTTCACCTGCTGCCTTCTCCAAATCTTTTAACCGCCAGATTTTTTAATTGGTAAAGAAGATCAGTGACCCTGACATTCTGGGGGCAGTGTTCCTGGCATTGATAACAGGTCACACAATCCCAGAGCATCCTTGGGCCGGATGCCATATCAATCAGACCCAAACCGAGACAGCACATGATTTGGTGCGGTAATAGGCCCAGGGCCTTTTCAGGATTGTCGTAGTTCCCTACCACAGGGCATATCGTAGTACAGTTCTGACAGCCAAAGCAATAGGCAAAGGTATTATCCTCAGATCTTTGACTGCCGGCTTCTCCCGATTCAAACCCCGGACAAAAGAAAATGGAGAAAGAACTAACGGTTCCGGATACCTTCTTTGAACCAAAGTCTCTCTTACATTAAGCCACAATTCTTTTAGGTTGATCCCGGCAGGACAAACCACGGTGCATCTATCGCAATTCGTACAAAGATGAACGCCTTCCTGAATAGCTCTCAACTCTTTCCGGCTGAGCTCTTTTCCGGCAGCCAAGGTCCTCAGAAAGGGCATCTTTTCCGAAGGTAGAATATATTCATTGCCTAAGGCCTCAAATGCCATGACCACAGAGCACCTGAGACTGCAAGTGCCACAGTGCATGCAGGCATCCAACTCCATCGCTTGCCTTGTTGCGATATTTGCAGGGTCTGATTTGTCCTTTTCCATGACAGCGTTGACAAGCAGACTTATGGGGCTGGCGATGATATGAAACATCTTGCTGAAAGGGAGATAGGCCAGGCCAAAGAAGCAGGAAAGGATGTGGATATACCACAACAGGTTAGTGCTTCCTATCCTGTCCAAAGTTAATGCAATCGGATTCAACATCTTGGCCAGAGTATATCCTGCAAAGGCCCATTTCGGCGAGGAATGACATTCGGCACAATTCATCTCGTGAATCTCCTTGCCTTGCGCCAAAATTTCTTGATCAAAGGGTCCTTTCACGTTCGGGGAAACCGCACCAAAATCCTGAACCCAATAGTTCTCAAGTGCTAGTATCTCCTTTTCATCAACCAGACCGCTCCAATTCTCAACCATGTTCTGAAACTCAGTGTGGGACATAATTTTTGTCCCTTCCAGGAATACGCCCGAAATCATAATGACGGCCAGGATAATGATAACGTAGTGATCCATGGCGTTGGTTTTGAGACGAGGCACTTTTAGTACGAACCGTCGATATACGGCAATCCCAAGTCCGGCGATTACCATGACCCCAAAAAGATTTCTCAGAAAAAGAAACGGGTTTAGCGTGGAATAATACTCGCTAAACAGGGATACGGTTATAACTTCGTCAAGGGCATGCATCAGCAGCAACAGCATGAAGCCGCCATATAGGAGCATATGCATCAACCAGCGGAGAAGATTTTCTTTCAGGATCCTTTTTTGTAGCAGCACATCAATTATGAAAACCTTCATAAGGATCAGGATTTTTGAACTGAAAATAACTCCCAATATACCTTTGGCGGCCGCAAGCACTCTCTCGTAAGTTGTGATGTCTTTGGCCGAAATGCCGATTTTCCGTGAGAACCAGGTAGAAATCTTGTAGATCAGGCCGAGAATGAAGATGGCAAGAGAGGTATAAAGAAGTACATTAAATACCATTAATGGGCCTCCTGTATTTCGCAAAAATCTTAATCATGGTTTAGATATTTTTTTGACCAGAAGTTTGCGCGGGGCGCCAAAATATCCTCAACCTGTAGAACGTGTAGTTTGGCCCCGTTATCTATAAAGGCGTGTATAAGAAGAGAGGTACAAAATTCGTTGCCTGATCAGATGGAACAGGCAACTAAGACGAGTAACGTCCTTCCAAAGCCATCTTGATCTTTTGCTTTAGTTCACTCAAATCAGAACTTTTTACCACGTAATAATCCGCGGCAATTGATTTAAGGTCGCCTTTAAACGAGGAGTATGCAGAACAAAGGATAACCGGAATATTGTAAAATTTTTTCCGAATGTCCTGCAAGAGGTCAAGGCCGTTGTACTCTGCCATTTTAATGTCCAGAAGCACTAAGTCCGGCTTCTCGGTCTCGATTTTTTCAAGGAGTTTATAGCCATCACTGGTAGTAATGACATCATACCCCTCTTCCTCCAGCTCTTCTTTGTAGAGCATGAGGATGACCTCTTCATCATCCACGATAAGAACTTTATTCTTATCCATAAATACCTCCCCGAGGTTAAGTTAGCTCAGGCACTAAAAAAGCAAAGTTTAAAATTGTGATCTATTCGAGCCATTGTTTTAAAAGATAAGACTTATTTCTTTCAAATATAATACATTGATCTTCAATCATCTCTTCGGCTTGCTGTGTAGTCATTGGCTCCGATTCAAGAACAAAGGAGCAGGTGCGGCCGAAATAAAGAGGTATCAACGCCTCCATGATTTTTGTTCTTTCTGCCACGGTGTTTTTATAAGCCACAGCAAAATGGGTAAGTATCATCGCCCACAAGTTAGCGGGGAATTCAAAATTTGTAAAAGAGAGCGTTTTTATTTCGTTAAGTTTTTTATAAATATCTTCGGAAAGAAGTAGTCTCAAGAGCTCACCATATTTATTCATTCCTTCAAGAAAGTTTTGATGCAATCGTTCTACGTCTACATCAACGGCAGGGGGCATCTCAATCTCTCCAAGGCCAAACCCGATTATGGCTGTTGGCTTGCTCCATTTAATTTCTTTCCAAAAATCAATATCTTGTATCATCAAATCAAATATAGTTCCAACTACTTGCGCAAACATCGGCCCGAGGGCCGAGCCAGGGTCTTTGGGCTTATGAATCTTCGGCCTTCCCATAAATGATTGACAGATCGCTATATTATTGGTGATTGCGGTTGTCGTCATCCAGATATCTATCCCAAATTGAGAGATAGCGGATTCCCACATATCCTGTTTTAAATAGATCTCTGCCAGCTGTCCGGAGAATCCAAAGTCACCGCCGATCGGTTGCCGAACCCTGCGGCCATATATTGATCGGAGCATCGGATAGGCTATGTTGTTGGTGATTGTCCCGTCATATTTGTGACGTACATATAGAGGAGCCACAAAACCAAAATCTTCAAAAAGAGGCTCGCCAAGGTTTTTGATCCAACGGGGAGTAATACTCTTGAGATCGGCGTCTACAACCACTATTGCTTCTGCGCCAAGCTCACACGCCTTCTGGAAGAGGTTTTTAAAATTATTTCCTTTACCTTTTACCCCAGGAGGAGTCGACAGGTATATCTTGGGCACCTCGGTGGAAGTTCCCATGAAAGCCTCTTTGGTCCCGTCGGCAGAGTGGTTGTCACAATTTATAATTACAGAATTTTTATCTCCGAAATATTTAATTAGTCCTTCGCTTGCTATTTTCGTTGGATAGGAGATAAGATCAGCTTCGTTATAAGAAGGAATACCAACTATTATTTCCGCAGACTTAATTTCGTTTGGATTTTCTTCTATCATAGAAAAAGTTCCCTATGGCACTTTGAAGAATGTGTGAGGTTAAGATACAAAACATTATTATGATTATGTCACGATATCTTAACTATATATCTTAGCTATTAAAATTATTTCTATATCATATGTAGCGGACACGGTCAATTACTAAAACACAACACACGCTAAGCCACAAACCTATTCTTCTCGGCACCAATACACACGAACAAGTCTGTCTTCATCCCCATATTTTAGATCAAGCGTACCTTTTTGAGAACGATAAATGGCTTCTCCGAGACGACGCGCTAACTGTCCATCGGTGGTAGCAATCTCTAAACCGGTTTCAGTCGACCTTTGCCACATAATACGTTTTGTGGGATCTTTACCTAAAGCTTGCTCAGCTATGTTTTTTAAAAGGTTAAGGATATTTTGCCGGCGTATTTTAAAATGTTTTCCCGATAGATAGAGGCACCCCCCGGGACAGCGGTCTTTGATGCGGCGGCAGGCTGGACATAACTGTATGTTAGGGTTTTCCGGCATTTGATCTTTTTTAATCCACCTTCCATTTTCATAAACCAACCTACAGTCGCCACACACTGTTGGTTCTGCATACTTCTTACCTTCATAATAGGGATCGTGAATCTTTTCCTGGATCAGCCTGTCCTGTCTTTTCATAGACAATCTCCTTTGCTTAGATTGCATGTAAGTGTTTACAGGTTCACTGGTTCAAGGTTCAGGGTTCACCCTGAACCCCTGAACCTTGAACTCTGAACCCTTACGTTTTTATTAATTATACACCAATTCTTCTTTTCATTAAACAAATTTTTCGTTGAGTGAGTTCTGCAAAATTCACACAAACCACTCCATTGACTTTCAGGGCACGTATTGTTATCTTGTTTTTTATGAAATTAGGAACAATTGTGGAATATATAGTAGAAAAACAGATAAGTTGCGGCGTTGTCCTTGACGAAAAACCGAACAAGTTACGCATTCTTACCGAGAGTAACAGGGAGGTAAGTCTGTCGGAGAAACGGTTGACCAGCGCCTCAAAAGAATGCCTTGACGTTTCGGTGGGCAGGAACGGTTTACTGGGGCGATTAGCTGAGATTATTGCTAAGAGAAAAGGCCTGAAAAAAACTGTAAATGTATTTGAAATATGGGAAGTCATGAATAACGAAGAAAGGTGGTTTGAGGCCAAGACAATAGCTGAGGTCTATTTTGGGGACAACCCTTCCGAAGATCATGTGTCTGCTATAGTGCGTGCCTTTTTTGAAGACCGGCTCTATTTTAAATTCGGCACAAACCGATTTTCTCCTCGTACCGCGGAGCAGGTGGACCAACTCTTAAAACGGAAAAAGGAAGAAGCGGATCGGGAGCGTATGCTTGAGGCGGGGGGCAACTGGTTAAGAGAAGTAATGGACACAGGAACAGGTAATTCCCCTCCTGCTGGGGATGAATTGATCGAGGTATTAAAATCTTTTTACGTCTTTGATAAAGAAAGTCCCCATTACAGACTGGGCAGAGACCTTCTCAATCGTGCCGGTTTTCACTCTAAGGATGTTCTTTTTGACATATTAGTCAAGTTGGGGGTGTGGGACCCGGATGAAAATTTAAACCTTGTTGAGTATGAGGTGCCTGATTCTTTTTCAAAAGAGATTTTAGATGAGGCTGAACGAGTGTGGCGTGATGCCGCGGGACAACCACTTGGAGTTAATCCGCTGCGTAAGGATCTTACCCGGCTTCCCACACTTACTATAGACGGACAAGGGACTCTCGATTTTGATGATGCTTTGAGCATAGAACACGAAGAGGATGGGTATCGTGTCTGGGTTCATGTGGCGGATGTGGCACATTTTATTCATCCTGGTTCTCTTTTGGACCAGGATGCGATGTGCCGTGCGTCTTCTATATATATGCCGGACAAAAGAATCCCGATGTTTCCTCCACAGATTTCTGAACAATTGTGCAGTTTGAGGTTAGAGGAAGACAAGCCGGCTTTAAGTCTAATGATAAGTATTGACCGGTCGGGCGAGGTCAGGTCGTTTGAATTTGTTGAAAGTGTTATTCGAGTAGATCGTCAATTCACGTATTATGAAGCAAATACGATGTTGGAAGCGGATGAAGAACTTGCCGCACTTTATGCATTGGCCGTACAGTTTCGTAAGCAAAGGTTAGGCGCGGGCGCTCTTCAATTTACACTTCCGGAAATTCAGATATTGATCGACGAGGAAAGGTTGGTATCGCTGGGTCGTATTAATAGAGAAGGTCCGAGTCGAGTTACGGTCGCGGAATTTATGATTATGGCCAATTGGCTGGCTGGCAGATTCCTCCGGCAAAGAGGAACGCCGGCTATATATCGATCACAAGGCGGACCAAGAGAACGCTTGTTGGGAGCAGAAGACGGGACATTGCTTCAGAACTGGTTGCAAAGACGCCTTATTAGCCGTGTGGTTATAAGCCCGGATCCGGATACGCATGCCGGCCTTGGACTGGATGCCTATTCATCGTGGACCTCTCCCATACGAAAGTGCTTTGACTTGGTAGCACAACGTCAAATTAAAGGGGAGATTGGCAACAATTCCCGCACTTATAGCACAAATGAGATTCGCCGAGTTATACAGGTAGTTGAGGAACCCATGAGACGTACAATGTCGGTCCAACAGAAGAGGCGACGGTATTGGTTGTTAAGATATCTGGAGCAGATAAAGGGAGAGGAAATAGAGGCATTAGTTGTCGAGAAACGGCGTGATAGGTATATCATTCTACTACTTAATGTTGTGATGGAAACATGGCTCCCTGTGAGTTGCGGGCTGGACTTAAATCCGGGCTACACGGTATATGTAAAAGTAGACAAAGTATCTCCCCGATTGGATACTCTGTCGGTATCATTGAGCGGCAACCAGAAGAAAATTGGAGATAATTGAGTGAAATGAAATGGGATGTTTGGTCTGACAAGATAGTGTACAACCTCCTGATTTGCTTTTGTTTGGCATTGATTAACCTTGCCGCCTGCACCTTGTTCAAGCCTGCACCGATAACTCGAGAGACAGCATTGGCAAAAATAGGCACACGTGAGTCCCCTGACTTTGCCGATGACATGGATCTTGATTCCGCAAGACAGGGGGCGTTGCGGAGCCTTGAATATTTAAGTCGGCTTTCTCCGTCTGCTCAGTTTCAATACGGACCGGATACATATTCAGCCGAACACGTCGCCAAGTCATTGGAGACTTTCATTGACATAGTTGACAGTGTTCCGACTGGCATAGAGCTTCGTGAGCGTATAAAAGAATTATTTTGGATATATCGTTCAGTGGGCACCGACGGAAAGGGGAAAATTCTATTTACCGGTTACTATGAGCCGGTAATGAAAGGGAGCCTCGTATGTACGGAAGAGTACCAGTACCCTATCTATAGGCGCCCTGATGACTGGACACGAATAGACTTGAGCCTGTTTGACCCCCAACTGTCAGGCCGCTATGTTGTAGGACGACATGTGAGGCATACCGTGGTCCCGTATTATACGCGCGCGGAGATTGACACAGTGGGACAACTTGAAAAAAAGGGGTATGAGTTGGCATGGATTGCTGACCCGATCGGCCTTTTTTTCCTTCATATTCAAGGCTCAGGAGAGGTAGTGTTAGAAGATGGGACGGTTTTTAAAGTCCACTATAGCTGCTCTAACGGACATTCATATAGCAGTATCGGGAAGTTACTCATTGACGAAGGTAAAATTGACCATGAGGAGATGTCAATGCAGCGGATACGTGCTTATCTGATGTCCCATCCGGAAGCTATTGAATACGTTTTAAACCACAACAAAAGTTATGTTTTTTTTGAACTCGTTGATGAAGGTCCATTAGGGTGCATTGAAGTGCCTCTTACGCCTGGACGGTCGATCGCTACGGACACCAAACTTTTCCCCAAGGGCGCTCTTGCCTTTATCCATACCGAGAAACCGATTGTAGATGAGGATGGGAAGATTCGCACATGGATTGACTGCAGCCGGTTTGTTTGTAATCAAGACACCGGCGGCGCGATCAAGGGGCCGGGCCGCGTTGACCTGTTTTGCGGGAAGGGGGACTATGCTGAGGTAGCCGCAGGACATATGAAACAGTATGGGACGCTCTATTTTTTGGTACTGAAAGATTCGTAACCTAATGAAATCCTATAAACCTGCCGAAGACTCCCGGCCTTTTATCAGTGCCGTTGAAAAAACCATACGTCGTTACAGTATGTTGGCACCCGGGGATACCGTTTTAGTGGGGGTATCCGGAGGCCCGGATTCAGTAACACTCCTTCATGTGTTAGCAGCCATTGCACAAAAATGGTCTATCCGGTTGGTGGCGGTATATCTGAATCATAACCTGCGCCGTGAGGCTGAACAGGAGGCGAATTTTGTGGCAGATCTTTCCGCACGGCTTTGCATTCCGTGTGAGATCGGCTCAGAAGACGTTGCTCGTTATCGAGCTTTACACCATATGTCCATTCAGCACGCAGCCCGTGAGGTAAGATATCGATTTTATGATGAAACAGCGGCCAAATGCTCTGCGCAAAAGATCGCTTTAGGGCATAATTTGGAAGATAATGCTGAATCGGTTCTGATTCATTTTTTAAGAGGGGCGGGTCCTCTCGGCCTTTCCGGGATTCCCCCTGTCAGGGCCAGCAGGTTTATCCGGCCTCTTATTGATACGACACGTGGTGAGATACTTTCTTTTTTGGACCAAAATCGGATTGAATACCTGACAGATAAGTCGAATAAGAGCCTCAAATATCTTCGCAACCGGATACGTCACGAGCTTATTCCATATCTAAAATCAAAGTATAACCCGAATATTGTAAGTCAGTTACACCACCTCTCTACCATCTTGCGGGAGGAAGAAGATTCCTGGGAAAAGACTGTCACCATAACTTTTCAGGATCTTATCACAAAAAAAGGCGAAAATTTAATAGGGCTTGATCTGGAAGGGTTGCAACAGTTGTCACCTGCGCTTCGAAAGAGGGTGATTAGGAAAGGCGTTGCAGCCATAAAAGGTGATTTAAAGCGGATTGAATTTAAACACATCGATGCGATAGAAGACCTTATTACATGTCTAAACCCTTCCGGCAGTCTTGACCTTCCAGGAAGGGTATGTATAATGCGTGAGCCCAAAACGCTTCTTTTTTATTCAGAACGTCCCGGCGACATAGCCCCCTATCGTTACACCATTGACGATATGGAGGGAGAGGTCTATATACGGGAAGTCGACGCGGTACTTAGACTTTCTGCTTGTCTGCCGGATGCGGTTTCGGTTGCCGAAGCAGGACCATATTGCGTATTTTTGGACCTTGATACCATTCGGTTCTCCTTAATTGTCAGAAATTTTGTTCCTGGGGATCGTTTCAGACCTCTTGGGTTGTCCGGGACTAAAAAGGTAAAGGATTTTTTCATTAATAAAAAGGTGCCGATAAGGGTGCGCAAGCTATGTCCTATGGTACTAAGCGATGGAGTTATTATATGGATTGGAGGGTATCGCCTGAGCGAGTTGGTTAAGATTACATCTCGAACAAGAAGGGTCTTGAAAATGGAGCTAATGGGTTGTAATCTATTTAAATAGAGCACTCCGTTCGAGGAAAGAAATTGCAATAAGTATTTAAGCATGATATTTTTATTATTTATAGTGCCAATACAAGAATATAAGGAGGAATTTCTTGAGTCCATTTTACAAAAATTTAGCTTTATGGCTGGTTATAAGCCTAATGATGATACTGTTATTCAACTTGTTTAATCAGCCAAGGGTGCAAGACAGCGAAATAAGTTACAGCGAATTTCTTGCTTCTGTAGAGAGAGGGAATGTTACCGGTGTGGTCATAAGGGGATCCGAGATATACGGCACCGATGTCAGCGGCTCTCGATTTAAGACATTTGCTCCTCAGGATGTTGACTTGATCAGGACATTAAGGGATCGCTCCGTTTCTATAAAAGTCAAACCGGTTGAGGATGCTCCCTGGTATATGACTCTCTTGGTTTCGTGGTTCCCGATGATCCTTCTGATCGCCGTCTGGGTCTTCTTTATGCGCCAGATGCAGGCAGGAGGCGGAAAAGCCATGTCTTTTGGTAAGAGTCGGGCGCGACTTATGTCTGACACATCCCAGAAGGTTACGTTTGAGGATGTTGCGGGCATTGAAGAGGCCAAAGAAGAGCTGGAAGAGATTGTTGCTTTTCTAAAAGACCCCAAGAAATTTACGCGATTGGGCGGCAGGATCCCGAAAGGGGTGCTCTTGATGGGCTCACCCGGTACTGGAAAGACGCTCCTTGCCCGGGCTATAGCGGGTGAAGCGGGCGTCCCCTTTTTCAGTATCAGCGGGTCCGATTTTGTGGAAATGTTTGTGGGCGTGGGAGCCTCACGTGTTAGAGACCTTTTTGTTCAGGGCAAGAAGAATGCTCCGTGCATTATATTTATCGATGAAATCGATGCTGTTGGGCGGCACCGTGGCGCAGGACTCGGCGGAGGACACGATGAGCGCGAACAGACGTTGAACCAGTTGTTGGTCGAGATGGACGGGTTTGAGTCGAACGAGGGGGTCATATTGATCTCTGCTACGAACCGTCCTGATATACTCGATCCGGCGCTTCTGCGCCCGGGGCGGTTTGACCGGCAAATCGTAGTTCCGGTGCCGGATGTAAGAGGGCGTGAGGGTATACTGAAAGTCCATAGCAGGAAGAGTCCTCTTGCCGATGATGTGGATCTTTCGGTAGTTGCCCGCGGAACTCCTGGATTTTCCGGCGCTGATCTTGAAAACCTGGTCAATGAGGCAGCGCTGCTTGCGGCGCGACAGGACAAAGAACGTGTTGAGATGGCTGATTTGGAAGAGGCAAAAGACAAGGTCATGATGGGCGCCGCGCGGAAAAGCATGATCATCAGTGATGAGGAAAAACGGAACACAGCATACCATGAAGCAGGACACACACTGGTGGCAAAAGAACTCCCTGAAACCGACCCCATCCACAAGGTGACAATTATTCCTCGGGGCCGGGCGCTCGGACTTACACAGCAGCTTCCGATAGATGAAAAGCACACCTATCCCCGTACCTACCTCATCAATGGCCTGGCTGTCTTAATGGGGGGGCGTGCTGCTGAGGAACTGGTGCTTGATGACATGACAACGGGCGCTGGAAATGACATTGAACGCGCGACTGTCATGGCTCGAAAGATGGTATGCGAATGGGGGATGAGTGATCTTTTAGGGCCGCTCACATTTGGAAAAAAACAAGAACAGATTTTTCTGGGTCGCGAATTCGCGCAGCACCGGGATTATAGCGAAGAGACCGCTGTTGAAATCGACAGAGAGGTGAAACGGTTAGTGACAGAGGCGTATGATACCGCAAAAAATATCCTTACCGAGTATAATGCCGCGCTTCACGCATTGGCAAAAGCCTTGCTTGAGCAGGAGACCCTTGATGCCAAAGCCATAGATGAGATTATAGAGAAAGCTGCCGGGAAACCTGTCCCAGGCGCTGAAGCAAAAGAAACAGGTGATGACAATCCAACAGTAGTAAATGGTTCGGAGAAAGCCGAGCCCCCTGAAGAGGCGTAGACAGAATAAGATGCTTTTGGACGAATTATTAGAAGAAAATCGTGTTCTGGTCATGGGGATTCTGAATGTTACGCCGGATTCCTTTTCAGATGGCGGATTGTATGTCGATCTTGACAAGGCGGTTGTGCATGGGGAATCTCTTGAGGCAGACGGTGCGGATATCATCGATGTGGGTGGGGTATCCACAAGGCCTTTTTCTGAGCCGGTGCCAGTGGAAGAAGAGATTAAGCGTGTCGTACCGGTTATTAAGAAACTCTCACAGCGTGTTTCCATCCCCATCTCCATAGATACAACCCGGGCTGAAGTGGCAAACAGGGCGATTGAGGCAGGCGCGGTGATTGTAAATGATATCGGCGCCCTTCGCCTTGATCCTGCTTTGGGAAGTCTGGTGGCTGATGCGGACATTCCTATTATCTTGATGCATATGCAGGGAACTCCCCAAACAATGCAGATAAGTCCCCATTATGACGACGTAATGGGCGACATTATCGATTTCCTGTCCGATTCCATAAATCTTGCCGTAAGCAAAGGGATCCGGCGTGAAAACATTATTATTGATCCCGGCATCGGTTTCGGAAAAACTGCCAACCATAATTTAACCATCATCAAGGAGTTAGAGCGGCTCAATTCATTGGAGCGTCCGATTCTCATAGGAGCTTCGCGCAAGGCTTTTATCGGGGAAGTCTTGGGAGTGAAAGAACCTGCCCGGCGCGATATTGGATCATTGGCGGTTACAGCGGTATCTGTTATGAACGGGGCGAGTATTGTACGCGCACATGATGTGAAACGGTCTGTAGAAGTTGTACGTATGGCAGAGGCGATACGGAATGGAAAGTTTGAAGTGGGCTAAAGTATTTAAACTTATAAAGCATGACGAAACTCGTTTAAATAAAATTTTTAAGTGAATGACATTAGAAAATATATTTTTTATATCGGGATATTATTTGTTCTGGTTGTCGGTGTAGGGTTGTTTTTCTTCCTGGAAAAAGTGGAGGACGTGGTCCTGCCGATCCCTGTAAAGCTGGAGAATGTACCTTCTGACCTTGTTGCAGTGGCCGATGTCGGTATTCTGGATGTTCGTGTGCGAGGACCTGTAAAATTATTAGACGAGATTAAAGGGCAAGACATTCATTATACAATAGATCTTTCAAAAGGGACTCCCGGTTTATTACCTATTACAGTATCCAAAGACTCAATCCATGTGCCCCGCAAACTGTCGGTTGTCTCGGTACAACCAGAATCCCTAACTATAAATTTTGAAGAACGTCTTAATAAACAGGTCCCCATTGTAGCGGACCTGTGCGGAGCCCCCTCGGAGGGATATGTAGTATCGAGGGTGGTAGTAACGCCTTCAGTGGTGGAGCTGTCAGGGCCGTATGCTGTTATAGACCAGTTGACGGCAATACGTACTACGCCGATTGACGTTAACGGATTGACCGCAACTATTAAGAAAGAGGTCGCCCTTGCGATAAAACCGGAGCTCCACGTCGAGGCAATCAGTAAAGGAATTATTGACGTAGAGGTTGTTGTAGAAGAAAAGAATGTTGAAAAAAGTTTCGATATTCCGGTAGAAGGGAAGAACACACCTTATCGCTATGTGATAACACCCTCCAATATTAATATTTCTATTAAGGGGCCGATAAAGATTATAGAGGAATTGGCAGCTTCTCAGGAAAAACTCCAGGTTTATGTAGACCTGAACGGACTGAAACCCGGCGTGTATGTTCGGAAAACAGCAATCAATCTTCCTCTCGATGTTGTTTTGGTGGACGCCAAACCAGAGGTATTTACGGTAAAAATAACGGAATAAGATTTAGGAATTTAGGAATTTAGGAATTAGGGGATTGAGGAATTGTGAATTAAAGGATTTTCGTAGCTGCTTAGGTTCAATGTTCAGGGGTTCACGGTTCAAGGTTAAACTGATGAAAGAGAAACTATACGAATACGGAATTCATCCGGTTCTTGCAACGAAGTTTTGAGGAAACTCTATGCTGCCTTGTAAATGTGAAGAGAGCAAGGCGAGCAACCGTGAACCCTGAACCTGACAAACCTGAGTAGTTACGGATTTTTTTGTTTTAATCCCTAAATCCCTCAATTTTTATTTACGGAGGAATAATGCGTAGGTTGTTCGGAACGGATGGTATTCGCGGGATAGCGAATGTATACCCGATGACTGTTGAGTTGGCAGTGCAGGTGGGACGGGGGACTGCCTATGTCTTTAAGAACGGGAAGAAACGTCACAAAATTGTTATCGGAAAAGATACTCGTCTTTCCGGTTATATGATCGAAAATGCCATTGCCGCCGGCATCTGTTCCATGGGTGTGGATGTGCTTTTGGTAGGGCCATTGCCGACTCCGGGAATCGCTTTTATCACATCAAGTATGCGCGCTGATGCCGGTGTTGTAATTTCAGCTTCTCACAATGCTTTTCAAGACAATGGGATTAAGATTTTTTCGCGAGACGGATTCAAGTTGCCGGATTCCATAGAGGAAGAGATCGAAAAGTTAATTTCTTCCAACAGCATCGATGCCCTTCGTCCCACAGCGAAAGAGGTAGGCAAAGCTTATAGAATCGATGATGCCAAGGGGCGTTATATTGTGTTTTTGAAGCATACATTCCCCATGGACTATACGTTGGATGGGCTCAAGATCGTGCTCGACTGTGCCAACGGAGCCGCATACAAAGTTGCGCCTGAGGTCTTCAGTGAATTGGGCGCCGACGTGGTCCTTGCGGGAGTCAGCCCCGACGGCGAGAATATCAACGATGACTGTGGTTCTCTCCATCCGGAGTTGATCGGCCGAATGGTGAAAGAGGAGGGGGCCGACATAGGCCTGGCCCTGGATGGAGACGCTGACAGGGTTATATTTGTAGATGAAAACGGCACGCTGGTTGACGGTGACCATATTATGGCGATCTGCGCAAAGGCCATGATGGAAGAGGATCGTTTAAAAGAGCGCACCCTGGTTGCCACGGTAATGAGTAACATGGGGCTTGAGGTCGCCATGCGAAAAATGGGCGGGAAGTTGATCCGTACCGATGTAGGGGATAGATATGTAGTGGAAAAGATGCGTGAAAAAGGATGCAACCTGGGTGGAGAACAGTCAGGACACATTGTTTTCTTAGACTACAATACCACGGGTGACGGGACCCTGACCGCCTTGCAGTTGCTGAGCGTAATGAAGAAACATGACAAAACCCTTTCGGAACTGACCAATATTATGGAGACCTATCCGCAGATTTTGATCAATGTAAAAGTTAAGGAAAAAATAGATTTCATGCAGGCGCCCGAGCTTGCTTCCAAGATAGAAAAGATTGAGAAAGAACTGGGAGATTCAGGGAGAGTTTTGATCCGTTATTCCGGGACCGAGCCGCTTGTGAGGATTATGCTGGAAGGGGCCGATGAAAAACAGATCAACGGGTTTGCGGAAGGATTGGCAGAGGATTTTAGAAAGCGATTAGGCTGATGCTTCTTGCCGTTGACATAGGAAATACCAATATCGTTATGGGGATCTTTGATAACGGGTCCCTTGCCGGTAGATGGAGGCTCCGTTCCCAAAGGAACCTTACTGAAGATGAGATCCATGTCTTTTCAAACAACGTATTCTTCAAGAACGGGCTTACATATAATGATGTGAGCGGGGTTATTATCTCCAGTGTGGTCCCTCCATTGTCGCGATCTCTGGAAAAATTTTGCGAAAAATATTTGGGTCAATCCCCCTATCGGGTGGATGCCTCATCTGTCCCTGATATGCCGCTTCTTGTTGACGACCCTCATTCAGTCGGAGCTGATCGGATTGTTAATGCCGTCGCGGCATTTCACAAATACCGATCGAGCCTTATCGTAGTAGATTTCGGCACTGCCACTACCATTGACTATATATCAGAAAGTGGCGCCTACCTTGGAGGTACAATCAGCCCGGGGCTCAAAATTTCCTCTGACGCCCTTTTCCAGAAAACATCGCTGCTGCCTCGTATGGATAGATTCACTTTGCCCGACAGTGTCATTGCAAAAGATACTATCAGCAGCATGAATGCAGGGATTATTTACGGATATGCGGGTCTGGTGGACGGAATTGTCCGGCATACCAAAAAGGAGATCGATTCCGACCCAAAAGTGATCGCTACAGGAGGGTTGGCTTCCTTGATCGCAGAGGTCGCCGAGACTATCGACACCGTTGAACCCAATCTCACACTTGAAGGCCTTTGGATTATATATGAAAAAAGAGGTAATAAAGCCGCCAAGGCTTAGACAGGGTGACACGGTGGGGGTTGTCGCTCCGGCCGGACCATTTGAGCGTGATCCCTTTGACCGGGGAGTTGCGACCCTGGAAGCAATGGGATTCCAGGTAAAAGTCCCGGAGGGGATCTTTGAACAAAAGAATTATCTCGCCGGTTCGGATGAGCACCGGGCAAAACTTCTGACCGAGCTTTTTCAAGATCCTGCCGTGCGAGCGATTTTTTGCGTGCGGGGTGGGTATGGATCAGCCAGGATACTCCCCTTCCTTGATTTTAAGCAAATAGCAGCCAATTCAAAAATCCTTGTAGGGTTCAGCGATATCACCATACTTCTTGCCGCATTTTATCACAAGTTCGGTCTTATCACCTTTCACGGCCCGTTAGTAACCACTCTCAGTAAGAGTTCAGAAAAGACCAGGGACATCCTTTTAAAAGCTATAACCTCAGATCAACCTGTAGCATTGACCCCCTCCGAACCGGTTGTGTTACAGCCGGGAAATGTTTCAGGCCCCGTGCTTGGTGGAAACCTGACCAATATTTGCCATCTTATAGGGACCCCGTATGAACCCGAGTTTGCGGGAGCGATTCTTCTTCTTGAAGACCGGGGAGAGGCCCCCTATCGGATCGACCGCATGCTCTGTCACTTAAGGCTGAGCGGGCGGTTAAAAGATATCGCGGGTGTGGTAGTTGGTTCTTTTAAAGATTGTGGAGATGTAGATGTGATTTACGATATCGTAAAGGAGAACTTTACGGGCAGGGATATCCCCATCCTTGCCGGGTTTGAGATAGGACACGATACCGAGAATCTCACCGTTCCGATAGGGCTTGAGGCTACGTTGGATACGGAAAGCGGTGTGCTTCGCTTTGATGAATCTGCCACGCGCCCTTAGGGCAAATGGCAGATACACTTTCCCAAGTCTTTCTTTAGATGATAAATTCCACTGGTTGGATCCCATAAGTCGCAGGATGAAGGCTCTTGACGATCTTTCTACGAAATGCGCCCGTATTGGGATCACGTTCCGCCAGGCTCATCGTCTTACCCTTTTTAAACTTTCCTTGCCCGTCGGACACCACCAGCACCACCCTGGGCTGCGCCCCATCGGATCCTCCGGGAGTTTCCGTCACCAGGCCCATATCTCCGTTATCCAGTTGCACGAGTGTGCCTACAGGGTAGACCCCAAGCATATTGATGAAGACCTTTAACAGAATCGGATCAAAATCATGTCCGGCCCCCTCCATCATCACACCCAAGGCGCGATCAGGGCTTAAAGGCTCGGGACGATACACCCGTGGGGATGTCATGGCATCAAAGACGTCCGCTATGGCGAGGATTCGTCCGAAGAGGCTCACGGACTTCTTCGTATGAGTCCGGGGATAGCCCGATAGATCGTATTTCAGGTGGTGCTCAAAGGGGGCTAGCAGTATCTTGGTCTTGAGATCTCGCGGGGCCTTTAATTTAACGATTTCGCGAACGCTATTCACGGGATGCTTCCGTATCTCTTCAAATTCCAGCTCGTCCAATTTCCCGGGTTTATTGAGGATCTCGTGAGGGACCTCTACCTTCCCCAGGTCGTGAAAAAGCCCACAAATCCCAAGCCGCTCCAAGGCCCTCCGTGACAGCGAAATATGTTGTCCCAGGCACATAGAGAGTATGGCCACGTTTACCGAGTGGGCATACGTGTAGTCATCATAATCCCGTAGTGTACTCATCGCCAAAAGCACGGACTCATCCTCCATGACGAGATCTACCATGTTTTGAACCATCCGTCTGGCCTTGCGAACCCCTGACCGCTTTTGGGATGTTATCTTTTGTGCCACTTCTTTGACCGAGTTTAGCGCATAAGAGTACGTCCTTCGAGCTCTTTGCTTACGTTCATGAGCAGAGTCCTCCGGGGTGGCGTCCGGGCCTACGACGATCTCCACCCATGCAAACCCACCCTGCTTTAGCTGCTCCATAAGCCATGTCAGAGGCTCCTTCTCTTGCTCAGCCCGATCAGGTCGAGAATCTCCCTCCGATAATGAAGCTTATCATCCTGCACGTAGAATCTGCCACGGGAGATCTGAAGCGTTACATACTCTTCATCCACGCCCCACCGGACAACCGTATGAACAAAGTTTTGGGCACACTCTATAAGCAGCTTATTATTATCCTTATGGATTTTGACCGTCTGCACCAGTCTATACAAGGTCCTGAGCAGGTCTTCTCCCAACTGCATATTTTCTTTGTCGGAATCAATGTTCAATGCTTTGCCCCCGCTTGTTTTTTGTTCTCCCCGGCAGCATTACGATACGCACACCGCACAGTCGGCAATAGGCTTCGAGAGGCCTTATCCAGGATTTCCTGCGCCTCCTCCGTACCCAGTGCCATCAATGCCATGGCTGCGCCCTGACGATGTGACGATCTGCCGAAACCGGGAATCCATCCACGGTTTAAGAGGACTCCTCGCAAAAATGGAATGGAACGGCTGGAACCACATTGACCAATAGCCCTGTAGCAGGCCAGAAGGTGCTCACGGTCTCGCCGTTTGAACTGTCGTTTCTCAAGATAGTCGAGCAAAAGGCTCTCGGCCAGCCTGTTCCTGCGCCGTCCCATATACTCCATCATAAATCGGCGAATAGTATGGCTGGCGTCCTCGACAAGGTGAAAGACCTGCTGTATTGCCTGAGGGTCCCGAAGCAGCAGGGCGGTAACCGCCTCCTTGCGCACCCGTTGCTTCGAATGATTGATCATCTTAAGCAGCAGCTCAGTAGTCTTTTTGCCCTTGAGGTGTCCCAGGATATAGACGAGCCTCTGGACCAGGGATTCTTCAGGACTATCCAGCAACTGCTCCAATGGACGAATATCTCTGTTTGCCAGGGATTTTATAATCTCCATAAGTTGCCGTTGAGCGCGGGAAGAATGCATCTGAAACAACAGAGGCCCAAGGGCCAGAATAGCCTCCGGCGGGAGGAGAAGGAGAACCCTTCGCAACATTTTTAAACGATATGCACCCTTCTTATCCGGAGTTGGCCACAAGTGCTGAAGTACACCCAACACTTGGTGACTGGAGATTGCTAAAAAGAAATCGTCCAACAGGGGGAGGGCCCATGGTTTCTCGGTTTTACAGGAGCGATAGATTTCATGAAGGTTTTTAAGAAGCTTAAACGCGAATCCGAACTCCCCTTGCGTAAGCGTATCCTGAAATTCTTCGTTTATAAATTCTATTACAGAGGAAAAGCTCTGTTGATCGCGCTGTTCTTTAAGGATAACCACAAGCAGGTCCACTACGTCCTCGGTGTTGTCCAGTTCTGCCTCCTCAACGACCATTTCCTCCAGAGTTTTGATCTCCGCCGGGGTCAGTTCCCATGTACTGCCATCCATAACAGAGTCGGCTATGCTCGTTGAAGGCTCTTGTTTTTCCTCCTGCCTGTCTATGCTGTTGTGTTTATCCTCCGCCACTTTGAAATCGGAGAGGTCGATTAACGGTTCAGTCTCCCACAATACATCCGTGGCCTCGTACCGCAGATGAGCAAAATCCATCTCCCACAAGGCCGTCACCATGTCTCCTTCAGCTTCATCATCCAGGGCCTTGTACTGGTTCATAATCTTAAAAAGCCCTGTAATCTCATCTAGTTCAAGTCCCTTGTGAAACTCCAACCATTGGATGCCGTCCCGGAAAAGGAGAAAGGCCACGTTCCCTTCCCTCGCAGGGTCGTTATAGACAACCTCACCCCGAAACAGGAGCCCATCTTCTTCTACATCTAATCTGAGGTTGCCATGGCTCATCAAAAATTTATCCAGACAAGTTTTGACGCTTACGACGGATTTATGGCACACCCCGTGATCCTCAGGATAAATGGCGTAGTTCTTCACAGCTATGACAAACGAGACGATCACATCTTTTACAGCTCGAAGTTCCTCATCTGTCGGACCGCCGTCCGGCAATTCCAGCTCCTTATCCGTGGTTCTTTCCACTATACCATTCCTTGGTCGCAGTGTAGCATCACTGCCTTTCCTTGATTCACGGCCCCACTCCTTGCCCCATTGTTCCAATATTTCATAGGTTGGTTTCTCAGCCATTATAAGTTTTCTTCCCAAGGACAAGTCTATGCGCTTCCACTTGTGATAGCAGGAAGTATGCCGAAATGGAGCAGAAAACCAACTTAGTATAAGTCGGGATAATTAAAGCTTATTTCCCGTATAATGTGGATGAGAAAGACTCGGTGGCTCTTACCCGGGATAGCCTCGGCGTCAAATCCTTGACTTTCGCAAAGCTATGCCTTCAAACCTTGAGAATATTCTGGTGAGATCATTGCGGAGTGCCGCCCTCCCGAGCGCGGCGCTTTTTATTGTGGAGACGTCTTCTTTGAATCTCACTGTCCCCATAGGGCTTCAGGCTATATTAAATACGGAAAGCGGTGTGCTTCGCTTTGATGAACCTGCCACGAGTCCTTTATAAAATATCTCCTTTTGCTGTGTGTGTCTCGGCTTGCCTTTTGTATCCCAATGACGTATAGTTAGATATGGTATTTGTAGAGACACCGAACCTTGTAAAGGAGTGGCTCCAATGAACGAAAACGATTTTACAAATCTTACTGAAAGTATTAAACAAGCAGGACAGATCAAGAGGGGAAAACTGAAGGCCGGTCGTGTCTTTGAGGTTACTCCCTTGGACATCAAGGCAATACGAAAGAAACTTCACAAGTCCCAGAGAGAGTTTGCTCTCATGATCGGAGTGAGCGTTTCCACTCTTCAGAACTGGGAACAAGGCCGGCGGAATCCAGACGGCCCGGCAAGGGCTCTTTTGAAGGTTGCTGCGGAAAATCCAGATGCAGTCGCCCAGGCATTGGGAACATAAGGTGCCTTCATCCGGGACGTCCCGGTTGGCCTCAAAACGTATTGAGCCGGCTGCAAAAGTAAAGGGATGTCCCTAAAGCGCCTTTAGGCGGAAAAAGTCAAGCTATGATCGAAGCGCTTGCATTGCAAGAACGCACTCAGTCTCTTGGGGAGGAAATCGCGAACAGCGTAAGCCACTGTGTCGGCTTGCTGGCGGCAGTGGCTGCTGCCCCTGTTCTCGTTGTTGCCGCGGTCCAACGTGGCGGCGCAGCGGGAATCGTGGGCGCGAGCGTCTTCGCTGCGACGATGGTGCTGCTGTATCTCACATCCACGCTCTACCACGCGTTGCCAAGGAATAGGGCCAAGCGGGTATTCCAGGTTCTCGACCACGGAGCGATCTACCTCCTGATAGCCGGCACATACACGCCGTTCACGCTCGGCGTGCTTCGCGGTACATGGGGCTGGACGCTGTTCGGGCTCGTGTGGGGTCTGGCCCTTGCCGGTGTCGTACTAAAGGCTGTCGGTGGGGTTCGGTATCCGATTCTCTCGACATGCCTGTATATAGCCATGGGCTGGCTCGTCCTCATCATGGTAAAGCCGCTATGGATCAGTATGCCGGCGTGGGGCTTGTTCTGGCTATTGGCAGGCGGTATCGCGTACACGGCGGGGGTGGCGTTCTTCGCGGCTGAGCGGGTCCGCTACAGCCACTTTGTCTGGCACCTATTCGTTATCGTGGGTAGCGTGTGTCACTTCATCGCGGTATTGTGGTACGCGGCGTAATAAGGGACTTGAGGGCCGGAGGACTATAGGATGTCCCTAAAGTGCCCAATAAAAAGTCCCCCATGATGGGTGACTTTTTATAGTGCAGGTCTTAGATCTGACGAACATTCTCGGCAGCCGGACCTTTCTGGCCTTGGGTAACATCAAACGTTACCCTTGCTCCCTCAGTTAGAGATTTGAAACCCTCTGCCTGAATTGCTGAATGATGAACGAATATGTCGTTCCCACCGTCTTGCTCGATAAAGCCAAACCCCTTTGAATCATTAAACCATTTTACTGTTCCTTCAGCCATCTTCAACTACTCCTTTGTATTCGGTTCCTTTTGGAACCATTTTAATAATAGGTCTCTATAAAGAGCCCCGGTTGGCAGTATGTTCAAAGCCCCTAAACACAAAAAACCGCATATCCTATATGGACGTGCGGTTTACTTTTCTGTAATTTTTGACTACAAACAGGTACTGCGCACTGCATATCAAATATCTTGATAACATATATCCTGACGAAAGCAAGGCTTTTTTTGGTTTTTTTTTGGACTATTAGCTGTTAAGAGTTTTTCAATCTGGTATTTAGAGAGAAATCCTGCTGATGAAATCGTAAGCACGGCTGCCAATGAAAATGCACACATTATTGTGATAGCAACGCACGGTCTGACAGGCTGGCGAAGACTTGTATTCGGATCGGTTAGCCGAGAAGGTAGTCAGGCTTGCTCCTTAGTGAGAGGGCTGAGCTGCTGGGGCTCATACTCAGGAAAGAAGGGAACAGTCCATGTCGAAAATAATCGAGACATTCAGAAAAGGGATTATTAAGGTTGATATTGCATTCCATGTAGTTGCGGCAATTATGCTGCTTGTTGCATGCGGGTTTATCCTGTTCTATGGCGTACTTAACATCCTGCACCCGTCTCGGGAGTCAATAATACACCTGATAAATGATGTGCTTCTCGCCCTCATCGTCCTTGAACTCCTCTGGACCGTAAACAGGTTCCTGAAAAAGCAGAAATTCCTTTTGGGACCGTTTCTCGCCATTGGCATAATAGCCGGAGTGAGGAGGATATTGCTCATAGAGGCCCAGACCTCTCTGATGGAGCATGTGGAGATGGCAAAGCTGTATGAGATAGGTATCAGCGCTATAGTGGTACTAATCCTGATGGTTGCGTACTACATATCTGTCAAGGCACAGAAGCTGGAGTAGACATCTTAGAGTTTCGTGACTTTTGATAACCAACCGTGTGCTGTAGTAATATCTGAGACATCATATATGACTAAAAAAAAGACAAGTGTTGTAGCTTTGGTAAGAGGGGAGGATCGGCGCCAGAACATCTTACATGCCCTCCGTCTTCTTGATAAAGAGATCGCGGTAGGCAGGAAACCGCTTGTCAAACCCAACTTTGTCTCTACTAAGGTGCAATTGGCTGCATCTCATGCTGATGCCGCACGTGCGGTTGTCGATTTTCTCCGGGAAAAGACATCCCGCCCCATCATCATTGGTGAAGGCGCCGCCGCTTCGGATACATTCAAGGGATATGAAAATTTTAACTTCTTGAAACTTAGGGGAAAATATCAGGATGTGAAATTTACTGATTTGAACAGAGACGACTTTGAAATTGTAACTCTCTATGACCAAAAATTAAATCCACAACCCTTTCGCATAGCAAGAACAACACTTGAAAGTGACTTCAGGGTCTCTCTAAGCATACCAAAGACACACGATGCCACCTGTATAACTTTATCCCTTAAGAATATGGTTGTCGGAAGCCTTATCCGGGATGTCGGGCCTAATATTGTTAACCTTGCAGGCAGAATAGCCGACAAGGGGATGAGATTGGTCCCTTCTCGAATCAAGCCGCTGTTTTCCTTTCAGGGCTTGAGCCGTTTAGGGATTACAAAGATTGGCGGCAGTGACAAGGTGAAACTACACCAGGGCTACCTCAATATACACCTTTTTCTTTATCAGCTCGCAAGAATAATCCCGCCCCACCTTTGTGTCTTGGACGGCTTCGAGGCTATGGAGGGAAACGGCCCTGTTTCAGGAGACAGGGTGGACTGGAGGATTGCTATTGCTGGAACAGACTTTCTTGCCACCGATACAGTGGCTGCTGTTCTCATGGGGTTTGATCCAGAGGACATAGGGTATCTGTATTTCTGCAAAAGTGACAAATTAGGCGAAGGGAACATAGATAAGATTAAAGTAATAGGGACACCTCTAAAAGAATGTCTCCGTCCATTTAGGCCTCATCAATCTTATAAAAAACAGCTTGACTGGAAAAAAAACAGCAAGAAGGTTTTCAAGATGCTTAGAGTTCTCTTGTAACCAAGTGGGCGCACTGGTATAATAAACCTAAATTGAGCGATAGAGAGATCTTGGAAGCTCAGTTAATCCTGTCGGAAAAGTCCTACCATAGCCGATCAAACAATTCACATTTAAAGGGGGGTTACCATGGATGTGCGAATGCCCGACTTTGCAGGGAGCTGGTATCCGGCAAGTGAATCAGAGTGTCGCAGGGAGGTGGAAAGTTATATAAAAAAAAGTGTTCCGCTTTCTTCTCCTGATATCAAAAAGGTGGGGGGAATAGTCCCCCATGCCGGATGGTATTTTTCAGGACAGATCGCCTGTAATGTCATCAAATGCTTAAAGGACGATGAAGACCCGGATGTGGTTGTATTGTTCGGTATGCATTTGAGCCCCGGGAGCGGCAACTTTATCATGAAGGAGGGGTACTGGGAGACACCGATCGGGACCTTTGAAATTCATCAGGAACTTGCTGAAAGGGTAACTGATGAATTTCCGTTTACTATAGAGACCGCTTTGATGCATTCTTCAGACAATACGATAGAGCTTCAGCTTCCTTTCATTAAGTATTTTTTCCCGGATGTAAAGATTGTAACGATTGGTATTCCGCCTGTACCGGAATCCCTCAAAATCGGCGAAAGGATTGTAGAGCTATCGCGAGAACTTGGGATAAAGATGATTGTTATAGGATCGACTGACCTGACGCATTACGGTTATAATTATGGGTTCATCCCAAAGGGCGTGGGGGAAGAGGCGGTTGATTGGGTGCGTAATGAGAATGATAAGAGGGTAATAGAGCGGATGATTGCTATGGATGCCGAAGGGGTAATCCGCGAAGGATTGGAACGTCAAAATGCCTGCTGTTCCGGCGCGGCAGCAACGGCAATTGCTGCAGGCCGTAAGCTTGGTGCGGTAAAGGGTGAGAAGATAATTTACGCAACCAGCTATGACAAGAGCCCAGGGAACAGTTTTGTGGGGTATGCGGGAATTGTATTCTAAAGCTTTTTCACTCGAATCATATTTGTAGTACCTGTTGAAAGAATAGGAAGACCTGCTGTGATAACGATTGTGTCTCCAGGGGCGACTCTTTTTGTTTTAAGCGCTGCTTCTGCTGCTTTTTCGATCATATCATCCGTGTCTGACAGCGGGGGAATGTAACAGGGTATAACGTTCCAGTGCAAGGCCAGTCGCCGTAAGGTCTGTTCGCTTGGACTTAGGGCGATTATGGGTTGTGCAGGTCTGAATCTGGAAATCTCCTGTGCTGTGGTTCCTGATTGAGTAAATGCTATAATAGCCTTAACATTAAGATGCTTTGCCAGCATACAGGCTGCGTGTGCCACTGATTCGGTTATATCCCATCCTTCCCCTGTTACCTCCAGGTATCTTGAATGCGGGTAATTCTTTTCGGTTTCCTTGGCAATGAGGGACATATACTCTAACGCCTTAAGCGGATATCGGCCTGTTGCAGTCTCTTCTGAAAGCATTACCGCATCTGTCCCGTCCAGGATCGCGTTTGCCACGTCCGCTGCCTCAGCACGCGTGGGTCGGGTAGAATCGACCATGGAACGAAGCATCTGGGTGGCGGTAATCACCGGCTTCCCAGCGGCATTGGCCTTGCGGATAATCTCCTTCTGAAACTGCGGTACCTTTTCCAGGGGAATTTCAACACCCAGATCGCCTCGTGCCACCATAATCCCGTCTGCGGCTTTTAGGATAGCATCCAGGTTCTTGAGTGCCTCATGTTTTTCGATCTTTGCGATTACAGGGGTGTTAACCTTGTGTTTTGCTATAATCTCTTTTGTCTTTATAATCTCTTCCGCCCATCTTACAAAAGACAGAGCCACAATGTCTACTTCTTGCTCCAGCCCAAATTGGAGGTCTTGGATATCCTTTTCGGTCAAAGACGGGGCCCGTATGGTTCCGGAAGGAATATTGATCCCCTTATGTGAACTCAACCATCCTCCGATAAGCACCTCACATTCTATGTCAGAGGATGTGGTGTGGAGAACTTTCAGTTCCAATGTGCCGTCAGCTAACAAAATTTGATCTCCTTCCCGGACTTCTTCGGGGAGTGCGGGATAGGTAAGGGAGACAGCTTCTTTAGAACCTATGATGGGCTTATTGGAGAGCGTGAAAATTTGGCCTGGATCAATGCGAACCCCTGGCGCGGGTATATCCCCTATACGAATCTTTGGCCCGGCAAGGTCCTGTAAAATGGCAACACGGTATCCAAGATCTAATGAAAGCTTTCGGATATGACGGATCTTTTCAGCATGTTCTTTGTGGGTGCCATGAGAGAAGTTAAGGCGTGCTACGTCCATTCCTTCCCGAATCAAACCATTAATCATTTCCGGGGAGTCACTGGCAGGCCCGATAGTACACACAATTTTAGTTTTTCGCATATGGTTTCCTTACACAAAAGGAATATTCATCTGACACGTTGATATCCCTGCTGCCGGCTTGTAACAATGAATGGTGTAATCCTGTACCATTCGGTCAGAGCTGAATCGCCAGCCGAGAGTGCACATAGCCTGCTTCATTCTACGGACCCAATCGCGGGACACGCCATCTGCGTTCTGTTTATAATATAATGGAATGACTTCTTCTTCGAGGGCCTTAAAGAGAGCCTCTCTGTCGCGGACATCCCGTATCTCGGTGTTTTTGTTTCTCGAGCCTCTTATGGCAAATCCATTGGTGCCGTCGTATCCTTCGGGCCACCATCCGTCGAGAATAGAAAGATTCAGACCTCCATTCAAGGCCACTTTCATTCCGCTCGTACCGCAGGCCTCATACCCCTGACTCGGGGTGTTCAGCCAGAGATCGACCCCTTGTACCATGTGGCGGCATACATTAATGTCGTAATCTTCAATAAAGACTACTTTCCCGGCAACACGCGGTTCAGTTGCGAATTGATACACTCGTTTGACGAGATCTTTTCCAATGCTGTCTCTGGGATGCGCTTTTCCGGAAAAGATAATTTGAACCGGGCGTTCCGGATCTGAAAGTATCTTCCACAGCCTGTCGGGGTCGTCCAACAAAAGGTTAGCCCTTTTATATCCCGCGAAACGTCGTGCAAAACCAATGGTCAACGCACGTGGATCCAAAACCGAATCTTTCGGGTGGGCGCGGTGCGGAACACGTGGTAAGAAATCGAGTTGCCGGGTCTTGAGAAGAAGGACCGTATTCCAAAGCTCTTCATCCGGTATGGAGTTGATATGGAGCCAGATCTCTTCTTCGCCGATACGGTGTTCCCAGTCAGGGGGGAAATACTGGTGAAAAAGCTGTTTCATGGATGGTGCCAACCAGCCTAACACGTTGATTCCGTTTGTAATATGTCCGATAGGTACCTGCTGGGGAGAACGGTCGGGCCATAAATCACACCACATCTGGCGGCTGACCTTACCATGAATGGAAGAGACAGCATTCGATTTGCCGGCTGTTTTTAGAGCAAGGGCTGTCATACAAAACGGCTCATTTCTATTTCCCGGATGCACCCTTCCGAGATCCATGAATTGTTCGTGCGTGAGACCGAGCGATTCACTGTATTGCCGGGCCATTTTCCCGATCAGGTCTGATGAAAAACGGTCGTGGCCCGCAGGGTCCGGCGTATGCGTAGTAAATACCGTGCGGGATCCCGCCTGTTTTTTAGCATCTTCAAAGGGGATATCGTGTTCTTCCATAAGATGCCGTGCGTATTCCAGTGTGGCAAATGCGCAGTGTCCCTCGTTTAGATGGATGACTCCCGGCTTGATTCCAAGGCGGAGCAGCAATTTCATTCCACCGATTCCCAAAATCATCTCCTGGGATAGCCGTACCGCTTCGTCACCGCCGTAAAGTCGCCGCCCCAGCTCTTGGATTCCCATTTTTCGAAATGCTTTTTCCATGTCGAGAAAATAGAGCGGCACTCTTCCAAGGTGAGCAGTCCATGCCCCTATCTGTACTGTCTCGCCCTGAATGGGGAGATCAATGGTCAGGGGACCATCTTTGTCTGCAACGCGAACAAGGGGGAGATCTTCGGGATCGAATAATTCGTGGTCTGCAATTTGTTTTCCTGTTTCAGAGAGCCTTTGACGAAAATATCCTTCACGATAGAAGAGGCTTACACCGACCATGGGGGTTCCCAGATCAGAAGCACTTTTCAAGTGGTCTCCGGCTAACACCCCGAGCCCTCCGGAATAGAGAGGTAAGGATTCATGAATGCCGAATTCGGCACAAAAATAGACAACAGGCCGTGCGCGTAACGGCCCTGCTTTCAAGCACCCCCAGGTGGATGGTGCCGCCATATAGCGCTTAAGATCAGAAAAGACCCTGTGGATTTTGATACAGAGTGATGGGTCGTTGCACAATTCTTTCAGACGCTCTTTGCCAAGTTGTTTAAGAAAGGCAATGGGTGAGTGCCTGCTTTCGCGCCAAAGCTTGGGGTCGATGCTACGCCACACATCAACGGCCTCCGGGTGCCAGGTCCACCAGAGATTACGGGCCAATTCCAACATCCTTTGTTCTAACCGTTTCTCTTCTTGCATCTGTTTAACCCTTATTATTTTTTGTAACTTGTCTTAATCCTTTGCTTTCATCAAAAGCCACTGTTTTTTTCCTGGTTTTGTTCCCCACTTAGGAATCAAAAGTACATATCTTCCTTTGAGCCTCGTACCCTTGAGGTGAAATACAATCTTGTCTTCCTTTTTTCTTTCCAGTTCATATGTCCCGCTGTCCCAGATTTCAACGGTACCCTTCCCGTATCCCTCTTCTATAACACCTTCGAAACCCATATATTCAATAGTGTGGTCCTCTACCTGGACAGCCAACCGCTTTTCGCCTACTTTTTGTGGCGGGATTTTCGGCACTGCCCACGATTTCGCCACGCCGTCCATCTCAAGGCGGAAATCATAGTGAAGGTGAGATGCGTCGTGTTTTTGTATTACGAATTTAAGAGGCACTATTACATTCCTTTATCGGACAGTCTCCTAGTCTTTCAGCGATTTCGAGGTATAAATCTTGTATCCGTTTTTCAAACTTTTTCCTTGTAAAATCTTTAGAAGATCTCCATGGATGCCACCAACCAAGCTCGTTAAGGTGGTCTGCGTCAATTTTTTTTATAAAGAACTCATCTTTCCATTTAGCAGAGTTTAATGACACAAGCCCATCATTTTCTCCCTCCTCTCGGTAGATAATAGAATGGGGAAACCTGAATGCAGGGAAAACCTGGTCGTACGGGACCGTACCGGCAACTGTTTGATAAAGTATTCTATTTTCACGTTCAAAACTCCATGTTTTTTCGTTGAATTTGCGACAGTTTTCGCGAGTAAGATCTTTGCAACCCTCAATATTTATTCCCATCGCTTTAGCCAACGATATCAGGAATGAGATATGTTTGATACCCCAATCAGCAAAGGAACTCCCCCAATGCGGGGTTCCGATAGTACTGAGAGATGCCACTCTGTTTTGCATCTTATAGTTATAGACCATATGGCGGGCATCGAGTCCCCCCGTGCTGTGGCCAATAATATGCACCTTGTCCCATTTTGTGAAATTATCGGTAATTGATTCAATGCTTCTTTTTAGGTCCTCTGCCCGCTTGTCTACGCTTCCACCCCAGCATACACTGGAGTGGAACGCCTCAAATCCGTGTTCAAGAAGGGTACTTCGAATTTTGCGAAAATAGTGAAATCGATCACCCTCAGAGTTATCCATATGGAATAACATGTTCCCTATATGATCGAAACGACAGATCCCGTGGGCTAAGATAATGGGGTATTTGGTTTTTGTCATAATAGACGGTGATAAAACATGATTCTATTCAAAAGACCTTATGACAGTAAATTTTTATTAATTTTATACAAATAGTTGCCGAATACATATCTGTGCCTCAAGTAGTTTTTATTTTAGTAGAAGTCTTTGTTCTATCTTGTTTCGGAACAAAATTTACCATTACCGGATAAAGACTAAATGACGACTGACAAAACTATACCACAAAAGATAGGCAAGTATAAGGTTGTTAAAGAAATAGGACGTGGGGGTATGGGCATAGTATATTTGGCCCGCGACCCTTTTATTAAACGTCCTGTTGCCATCAAAACAGCCATTTCAGATACTGCCGGAGACCCCAAGGCACTCGCTCGTCTTCAGCAGCAGTTCTTTAACGAGGCACAGGCCGCGGGAAAATTAGATCATCCTCATATTATCTCTGTTTATGATGCGGCTGTTGAAAACGATCAATGTTACATCGTAATGGAGTATGTTGATGGAGAGACCCTAAAAAAATATTGTGATAAGGGCTCCTTACTACCCGCAAAAAGGGTTGTGGAGATTATCTTTAAGTGTGCTAAGGCCCTTGACTATGCCCACCGACAAGGTGTCATTCACAGAGATATAAAACATAGCAACA
>JAFDAE010000559.1 GCA_019314005.1 Deltaproteobacteria bacterium
ATCGGAACAGTATCACTTCCAATAACTGCTGCAATAGCATCGGAACGCGAGTTTCTGATAAAAAACGATCTTGTCGGATTTCTGGGAATCGGCAGTGGACTGAACTGTCTGATGCTGGGGATTGAATGGTAGAAAAACGGTTTACAGTTGACGGTTGACGGTTAATCAAAACATAAAACCGTGAACCCTGAACCTTGTTCTCGTTCCCATGCTCCAGCGTGGGAAGGCATACCAAAGCGAACCAAAGTTCCATTCTCCCCAGTGAACAAACTGATTCCCTTGGAAAAATACCCTTCTGCTCTGCTCAATGTATATTCTTGCCACTTCTCGCAAAAAAGCAATATAACCATTAACAAAAGCTTTTTCGAGTTTATCGAATTTCTGTTTTGTTTCTTGCCAAAGTGATTCAATTGGTTTCATATTCTTAACTCATCTGAATATGGAAAGTGACCTTCTTTAGCGCAAACCATAAAGGGGATTTCCACATATGTCTTTTCATCAGGTGTTTGTGCCATACGCCTTATTGCCCTCTTTATTACCTCTTTTTAAGGGTATTACCCCTTTTTTCGCCAAACCGCCCCGGGACCACGGCCCAGGCATTCCACGAATCCGTCCTTTTGTAAATTTCTCAGCACTTTCCGAACCATATCACGGCTAACGCCCATACATGCTTGTTCAAGTTCATGTAGCGTGAATCTTCCGGTAAATGTCTTAACCGCTGCCTCGACCTGCTCTGTTTTGGCTCCACGGGGGCTTTTTAGTTGATCGACGCGATCTTCAAATTCACGATAAGCGTTTTTGAGAATGGAAAGAATGTAATTGATATAAGGCCATGGGTCATGTTTGCCTTCATGCCAGCCCTGCGAGCTTTGCTCAAGTGTTTCGTAATAGCTTTCCTTGTTTTGTTCAATCAGCCGTTCCAGGCTGATATAGCGGCCAACTTCAAGTCCTGAATGATAACAGGTCAGCAGCAAAAGAAGCCGGGAGACTCGGCCATTACCATCGCGGAAGGGATGAATGCACAGGAAATCGAGATTCAAGGTAGCCAAGAGGATAAAAGGGTGAGCCCATCGTTCTCGAAGTCCACGAGACCAAAGTTCAATCATTTCGCTCGTAGCTTGAGGCGTTTGATCTGCGGGAACAGTTTCAAAGCGCACCCGTTGGCGGCCATCTGGGTATTTCTGGATGATGTCAATATTCTTTTCCTTATACTTGCCCGCATCCCATATTTGCCCGCGCGAGAGTTTATGAAATTCCAGGATAGTTTTTTCTGAAACGGAAATTTCTCCTGCCTTTTCATGGATAAATTGTAAAGCATCACGGTAGCCCCGAACCTCCTCTTCATTCCGGTCATTCAAAAGCGGTTTCCCTAAAATAAGGGTATTAATCCGGGACTGGTCAACATTTATGCCTTCAATGCGGTTTGAAGAAACAGCGCTCTCAATTAGGGCATGCTCGCGAAGAATCTTGAGCTTTTGAGGCGATTGATGAGTGAACAATTCCTGCTTGCCCTGTGCTTTACTCAAATCGGCCAGATACCAACTGGTAATGGTAGGAATTGTGGATGGCTCCGCAGAAAATTGTCGGCCCTTTGAAAATGCCTGACCGAAAAACTGTTTCTTGTTACAGGTAATCTCAAGCATTTTCCAACACATATAACACGCCACTATCAGCCACCGGCGTAAGAAGGTTTTGTGGGAAGGTTTCGAGAAATCTCTTGCCGTCTTTTTCAAAAACAACATCAACATTATATTCGCCTCCGGAAGCTTCCGCCACTTGAAGCACCGAGCCGGCGCCCAGCTCAGGACGATATTGAACTTTTACTTTTGTATCTTTTTTGATTTGCATTGGGAGAGTCAGGTTTAACAATAGGCCGGCAGATATTATTTCAGTAAAATTTTAAATATTTGTGTGCAGGCGAAGATATGCTTAATATTCAAAGCGGTAAAAATTGCACACGATTTATCAAGTCTTCGGGTTCGCCAACTTTTGAAATGATCTCCAGATCGTTGATGCAAGCGCCGATAGAAATTTGCAGTTGGTGGGAATAGATCACCCCGCCAAAAATAACTCCTTCTTTTTGTCGTTTGGTTGCCTCAGCAAGGAGATCATCATCTTGTGTGAAAAGTGCTCGACCCAGTTCAGTAGCTCGATCCAATAATGCTGGATCGTTCATATCATCAGCGCTGTCTTCATAGGCTGTAATAACATCTATACCACGTAAGCGAAGTCCCTCGCTTATAGCTCGCGGCACATTATGA
>JAFDAE010000157.1 GCA_019314005.1 Deltaproteobacteria bacterium
GAGGAGACAGAGGAGCTAATAGGCATCGATGTGAAAGGGGACTTTAACAGGAAGGGGGCTGAGATACTATTTATTACTCCTTCCGGTGACATTTTCGGCGACCCCGGTATCTTCACGTTTATGGGGTATCTCACGCTATTTAAGTACCTAAAGGAGCAAGGACTTGACATAACCTGGAGTACCTATGCCTCTGAGGGTGGAAACTTCGGTCTCTTTACCTCGCATGAGATGATAAAGAGGCTCAATGCCAAGATGTACGCTGAAGCAAAGAGGTTGAAGGTGAAATGGATCCTTGGAGGTGAGTGCGGCCATATGTGGAGGGTCATCAATCAGTACATGGATACCATGAACGGCCCGGCTGATTTTCTTGAGGCGCCGGTTTCTCCTATAACGGGCACCAAGTTCGAGAACGCCAAGTCCACCAAGATGGTCCACATCACCGAATTTACGGCTGACCTTATCAAAAATAATAAATTGAAACTCGATCCGAGCAGGAACGATCACGTGAAAGTAACGTTCCATGATTCGTGCAACCCCGCCAGAGCCATGGGGCTCCTGGAAGAGCCACGGTATGTCATCAAGAGCGTGTGTAATAATTTTTATGAGATGCCGGACAATACCATTAGGGAGCAGACCTTCTGCTGCGGAGGCGGGGCTGGCCTCGGCACGGAAGAAATGATGGAAATGAGGCTGCGAGGAGGATTGCCCAGGGGTAACGCTGTAAAATATGTGCAAGAGAAACATGGTGTGAACCGCCTTGCCTGTGTTTGTGCTATTGATAGGGCAACCCTTGTAACCTTATGCGACTACTGGGCTCCAGGGGTGCAGGTTACGGGCGTTCATGAGCTGGTGGCCAATGCTTTGGTATTTGATGGAGAGAATGAGGACCGGACAACAGATTTTCGTGGAGAACCCCTAAAAGGAATGGAGGGTGAGGAGGAATAATGTATGACAAAAAAGTAATCATCCCCGGGATTGTTATCTTTCTCTGGCTGTTCTTGTTGCCATTCTGGTATAATATGGGGAAGGCAACCCCTCCACCGGAACCAAAAACCGATACGCCCGTCATCAAACAACTGACAGAGAAGAAATGCATAGAAGATACCTTATTCATGAAGACTTCTCACATGCAACTGCTCAACGACTGGAGAGATTCGGTTGTGCGTGAGCGCAATAGAATGCACACATCGAGCAATGGGACGCAGTATGAAATGAGTCTTCAAAAAGAGTGTATGAATTGCCATTCAAATAAGAGCGAGTTTTGCGATAAGTGTCACGATTACGTGGCGGTAAAACCGTACTGCTGGGACTGCCATCTCGAACCGAAGGAGAAGAAGTGATGGAAAACAGCCGAAGAAAATTTTTGAAAGTAGCCGGGATCTCCGTCTTGGGCCTTGGTGTGAAGCCGGTTATCGATGCGGTTGCGAGCGATGGGACGACAACGTACGCGCCGAAATCTGAGGCGTTGAGGGGTGAAAGGTGGGCCATGGTCGTTGACACGAGAAAGTGTAAGAACGACTGCACCGACTGCATAACAGCCTGCCATACTATTCACAATGTTCCTGATATCAAGAATCCAAAGCATGAGGTCAAATGGCTCTGGACTGAGAAATACGAGCACGCCTTCCCGGGTATGGAACACGAATACCTTAGCCACGATGTGGAGAACCGGCCTTTTATGATTCTTTGTAATCATTGTGAGGATCCTGCCTGCGTAAGGGTATGTCCTACAAAAGCTACCTTTAAGCGAGAAGACGGTATCGTTTTAATGGACATGCATCGTTGCATAGGGTGTAGATTCTGTATGGCCGCATGTCCGTTTGGAGCACGGAGTTTCAATTGGATGGATCCCCGGCCTTTTGTGAAAGACGAAAACGAGAAGTTCCCCACAAGGATGAAAGGGGTCGTGGAAAAGTGTAATTTCTGTGCGGAGAGGCTCGCCGAAGGACTTATGCCCGCGTGCGTGGAAGCGTGCAAAGAAAAGGCGTTGATTTTTGGCGACCTTGAAGACCCCAACTCTGAGGTAAGGAAGGTACTGAGTTCGAATTACACAATTCGACGGAAGCCGGAACTTGGCACAAAACCAATGGTTTATTACATAGTGTGAGGTGACTATGCTTGAAAAGGCGCTAACTGGAAAAAGAAGATATTGGGCATGGGTACTCTTTCTGCTCGGCATTATGGGGGCAGGCTTTGTTACGTATCTGTGGCAGTTAAAACAGGGATTGAGTATAACCGGCATGAGCAGGGACGTTTCATGGGGCTTTTATATATCTCAATTCACGTACCTTGTTGGAGTTGCGGCCTCGGCCGTTATGCTGGTCATACCGTATTACCTCCATCACTATAAAAAATTCGGCAAGATAACCATCTTGGGAGAGTTTGTGGCTGTCTCTGCCGTGACAATGTGTTTGCTGTTCATTATTGTCGATCTCGGCCAGCCGCAGCGTGCCATGAACGTAATCTTGTACCCGACACCCGGATCGATCCTGTTCTGGGATATGCTTGTTTTGAACGGGTACCTCTTTATTAATATCCTTGTCGGCTGGACCGCGCTTGGAGCAGAGCGGAAAGGTATTGCTCCACCTCTGTGGATAAAGCCTTTTATATATCTGTCCATCCCTTGGGCTATCAGTATTCATACGGTTACGGCATTTTTGTACGCAGGTCTTCCCGGCAGGCATTACTGGTTGACAGCGATTCTGGCTGCCCGCTTCCTCGCCTCGGCGTTTTGTTCCGGCCCGGCCATACTTGTCTTGCTGATGCTTCTTGTAAGAAAGCTGACTAAATTTGACGCCGGCAAGGAGGCTCTTCAATCGCTAACAAAGATTATTGCGTATGCAATGTTCTTAAATGTATTTTTTGTAGGCCTTGAAGTCTTTACCGCCTTTTACAGCAATATCCCTGGGCACATGCACAGCTTCGAGTATCTTTTCCACGGCGATGGGGTACTGGTCCCATTTATGTGGACCTCTGCCGTGCTCGGAATAACCTCCCTTGCCTTACTGATTCCTTCCAGTACGCGTAACAATGTGAAAATCCTGGTGCCGACACTTGTGATGCTTATCATTGCTACCTGGATAGACAAGGGGCTTGGCCTTGTTGCAGGCGGTTTTATACCGAATCCACTGGAACATGTAACCGAGTATTTCCCGACAGGGTTTGAGGTGATGATTACGCTTGGGATATATGCAACAGGAGCCCTGATATTGACGGTGCTTTACAAGGTGGCTACTACAGTTAAGGAAGAAGCAGCATAATCGATTAATCTTCAAAACTATAAAGCCGTGTTTATTTCTGCGCAGCAGGATGACACGGCTTTTTTATTGAACATTTTGAAACTGGCTCGGAAGTGTATCTATATTGGGAATGGCGGGCTACAGAGAAAACATATATTCATCAGGATTTATCTACACATACTAACCTATACTTACACGCGAGTTGGTCGCAATAAGATCTTGCTTTTCCAAAACAATCAAAGTGGCCCTCCTTTATTTGTTTTCTTCGTACTGTAGGGATAAGCAACTCCCGTGCGCAATCCTTGCATAATCCGTGGCTGTAAAGTTCCGACTCTTTTCCTTTATCCCACGTCGTTTTACATTTTATACATTGATATGTCATTAAATACAACAACCTCCTACCGTATATGCTCAAAAGTATATATAACAGCTTTTCTAATTTTAGCAACAAAAACCAACACAATATATTGTGTTGTTAGTGCTGTAAATGCCAACAGGTAGTATTCCAGGAACTTAAAAGATAAAAGGATCTTAGATTTCAGGAAGTCTTTAAAAACTAAGATTCTTCTGGATCGCTTGGGTAAAGAGCTTAGAGTCGAATTGAGCTCACATGCTGATGGATTTGATAGGGAAAGGACCCGAAAATTAAAGGAATGGCTCCGTGAATTGCTTGCTCACACCGATTTTGAAATGAGAAAGGAGCGTACCCTGGAATTGTATGTCGCAACAGGACCTGACGGGTCGCAGGAGATCCTTGTGTTGGGCAGAGAACTCCCACTGTATCATGGAACCACCATAGAAGATGTCGCCATGCGCAAAGATCCGTTAATCGAAGAAATGGTCAGGCTGCGGAACATAAAGAAGATTCTGGTTGACAAGGATATATTGTTTACTCGCGGCGCCGAGACGGTTGATGTACTCTATCAGCGAGGAATCTCGCTGTTGAATTTAGAATTTACGCCAGAGGACATTTTTGGGATTCGTGACGAAGGATTAGCTGCCTTGCATCGCGGGGACGCCGATGGCGTGTTGGAGATGTTGGAACTGCTGTTTGAGCTGACGGGATATACGAAGGTTGCATCAGGGTTTGTCAAAAAGGGGTATAAGATATACGGAAAACCCAAGGGTGAGACAGAGAGTGCGGGGTTTTCCAACCTTATCATGGTTGATGAGATGGATGGTCAGCTCAAGGCGATTATGGGTGATTTTATTCGGACAAGCATTGCAGCGTCGGAATTGTTCGGGCAGGTTGCAAAGGGGGCGCAAGAGCCTGATATGGCCGATGCTGATGTGTTTGAGTTTTTGGTTAAAGAGGTGTTAAGGGATTGAGGGATTTAGGAATTGAGGGATTCAGGAATTGAGACATCATCAACATAGGCAAAAAGCAAATTAACCGCAGACCCACGCAGACTGACACAGACATTTTGTTCGGCCGACTTGGCCGAACAAAAGATGCATTCGCTTCGCGAAAGGAACTCATTGTTCTATGACGGATCAACGGCGTTCCCTTGGGAAACGTGGGGAGGATTTGGCTGTTTCCTATTTGAAGAAAAACGGCTATAAAATTATAGAGCAAAATTATAGATCAAAACTCGGAGAGATAGATATCATTGCCCGAGAGGATGGCACACTTGCGTTTATTGAGGTAAAGACGCGATATACTAATCGGTTTGGAGGTCCCAAGGGCGCTATAACTCAAAAAAAGAAGAGAAAGGTATCTATGGTTGCGCTGGAATATCTTAAAAAAACAAAACAGATGGGGCATAAGGCACGCTTTGACGTAGTTGCTATTCATATCGGCCCGGATCCTATAATCGAACTTATAAAAAATGCCTTCAGCCTTGCCTACTAATCATAGCCCAATAAATATTTCAGGTACCCTTTTTGTCGTTGCCACTCCTATCGGCAATTTAGAGGATATTACCCTGAGAGCGCTTCGCATTCTTAAAGAAGTCGATCTGATTGCAGCAGAAGATACCCGGCACACTCGGAAACTTTTGAGCCGTTATAATATTTCCACTCCGCTGATTTCTTATCACAATCACAACGAGGCAACCCGGACCCCGGAATTGCTTTCCAAGCTCCAAAAAAAGGTGAATATTGCCTTGGTGACTGATGCGGGCACACCATCGGTATCAGACCCAGGTTTTCTTTTAGTATGCAGGGCGATCGAGGCCGATATCCCTATAGTGCCTATACCGGGAGTGTGTGCTGCCATTACAGCGCTCAGCGTAGCAGGGCTTCCTTCGGATAAATTCTTATTTGTGGGCTTCCTCCCGAGGAAAAAAAATAAGAGGATAGAAGTCTTACAGAGATTGAAAGGAGAGACTAAGACGATAATCTTTTACGAATCGCCGCGTCGACTCTTAGCAACGCTTTCAGAGTTAATCGATGTTGTGGGAGATAGAAAAGGGGTTTTGGCACGAGAGCTCACCAAGCACTACGAGGAGATCATTCGTGGCAGACTTTCACAAGTCGTTGAGACTGTATCAAACCGGGAGTCGATCAAGGGAGAATGTACCCTCCTGATCGAAGGAAAAAAAGAGGAACAAGACACATCGGATTCCTCGTTTATCGTACAACTACGAAGGCTTAGGAACGATCCCGATATTTCACTCAAGGATGCGGTAAAGATCGTTGTAGAAGAACATGGACTCCCTCGGAGCAGAGTGTATCGCGAGGCCCTTAAGGTATGGAAGGGATGAGACACTTTTATAGCAAATATTCAGTCTTGACCCGCTGCATTGCGCGAAAGATATTCCCTTTAATTTTATTGTTGCTCCGGTACAACCTATCAAGCATATCCCTAATCTCCGTTCGTTTAGAATTTTGTGCGGAAGGACACGGATTGGCCAGATCCGGGAAATTTTTTTCCTGTGCAAACCGGGCTATGAGTTTCTTATCCATAAAGGCAAGAGGACGGATTACCGTAAGCGCTCCCTTGAAAAAGATTTGTGAAGGGACCATCGTGCTTATTTCACCACTATAACACATATTAAGAAACAGGGTTTCAATAATGTCGTCCTTATTGTGGCCCAGAGCCAACTTGTTACACTTCCACTCATGGGCAAGTTCGAACAACCGTTTTCTTCTCAGATGTGCGCAGAGAAAACAGGGATTTTCGCGATTCTCCTGGCTATGTCCACGCAGACCGTAGTCGGTATGAACTACATGAAAGTCATACCCCTTTTCACGGCAGTAGGCCGATATGATATCACTGTTTTTTCCGGGAAATCCGAGGTCAATGTAAAAGGCCACCAATGTGTAATCGATGGGAACCCATCGTCGCCGTTCTTCCAGTACCGTAAGGAGGGTAAGGCTGTCCTTTCCTCCTGACAGACCAACGGCAATACGATCCCCATCAGAAATCATGCTATATCGGCGTATGGCTTTGCCTACAGCATGATACACGGGTTTGTTGTTATGACTGCCGGTCATGAATAGAAGCTGGGGGAATTTTCAGTTCGACGGCTTGCTCGTATATATCAAGACATTAGGAGGAGGGATTTTCCTCCACATCCTCAGACGGCTCTTGGTTTTTGATAACGACTTTTTGCGCTGCAATTTCTCTCAGTGCTACTACAACGACTTCATTTTTTGGTGCATTAACCAATGGTTGTGCCCCATCTCTTAGCTGACGAACCCTTTTGGCCGCCATATGGACCAATAAGAATCTATTGTGAGTCTGATCCAAGCAATCTTCTATGGTAATACGCGCCACAATCTTCTCCTTCTTACGAAGTAGTATTTAAAACTTTTATATATGACACACTAGTTTTAATTTGTCAATTCTCCTACCTTTAAACTCTTAACTGGGACACGATATTTCAATCAATTCATAACACCGTTTCCCGCCCGGCACCTGTATTGTAATCTCATCGCCGACCTCTTTGCCGAGCATTGCCTTCCCAAGAGGGGACGCAACAGATATCCGTCCTTTTTTGATGTCTGATTCCTCCGGTCCCACCAATTGATATCTAACACTTTCTTCCGTATCCACATTTTCCAAAAGGACAACACACCCAAAGATCGCCCGACTCGTATCCAGGTTTTCCGTATCAATAATTTCAGCATGGGCCAATTTATAATTTACGTCATTAATTCTGCCCTGGATAAATGCCTGTCGATCCTTGGCAGCCTCAAATTCCGCGTTTTCCGACAGATCTCCATGTGCCCTGGCCTCTTCAATGGCCTTGATATTTTGAGGGCGTTCTACAGAAGTCAATTGTTTTATTTCCCGCTTCAAGGCTTCATGGCCGGCCTTGGTCATAGGTATTCGCTGCATGTTCACTCCAATCGTATAGCCAGCCGTTTAAAACATGATGAGTTCGTAAAAAGTCTTTGACGAGCTTATCTTGGTCACCTCTAAAAAGAGTAACCAATAAAGCGAATTGAAAACTTCTTACGAACTCATCAAAACATGGCCGCAGTCAGAAAATAGTCGCTAATCAGTATGGAAACAGAAGCGAGGACCACTGCCCGAACTCATCAAAACATGGCCGCAGTCAGAAAATAGTCGCTAATCAGTATGGAAACAGAAGCGAGGACCACTGCCTCAGTGGTGGCTTTCCCCACGCCTTCTGCCCCCCCGCTGGTATAAAATCCTTTATAACATCCTACGAGAGAGAGAATCAAGCCAAAACAGGCCGCTTTTATTAGGCCATTAAAAATATCATCTAACTCCAAAATATCAAGCATTTTTTTCATATAGATACCGGAATTAATACCAAGAAGCCCTACACCAACAAAATAGCCTCCTACAATTCCGATAAAATCCGAAACTATCGTTAAAACGGGTGTCATCAGAATTCCCGCGATTATACGCGGAACAACCAGATAATGGATCGGATTCGTGGCCATAGTGTAAAGAGCGTCAATCTGTTCCGTTACCCTCATGGTGCCGAGTTCGGCAGCCATGGCAGACCCTGCCCGACCCGTTATCATTAATGCGGTCAATACCGGTCCCAGCTCTCTTGTCATGGAAAGAGCAACGGTAGAGCCGACTAAACTTTCCGCACTGAAAAGACGAAAGCCGTGATAGGTTTGAAGGGCCAATACCATTCCCGTAAATGCACCGGTCAAAAGCACCACAAAAAGCGAGTTGACCCCTACAAATTCCATCTGTTTAAATATATTTCTCACCCTAAACGGAGGACGGATCACCCACGTCACAGCGCTCAGAAAGAATAGCGTTATTTGGCCCAGTCCCTTGATCCATTTGACGCCCAGACGGCCTATTAATTCAAATAATTTCAGCATAGTACTTTAACGTGTTAGACGGGGGTTGAATATTTCTAAATGTACACTATTTAGTTGTCATAGTAAAGACCCCATCCCAGTCATCGCTTGGCGGATTTAGCTTCAATGTTTCACATCTATGGGAATAAAGCTGTGATGGCGCGTCCGTAGGCAATATGTTCAGCGCATTTGAAAAGTATTTGATAGCCTCGGTCCATTCTTGCTTTTTATATTTCTCCAGACCTCGCGTAAATTGACCTATCAGGTCAATAATATTTTGGGGAACATCACTCTCACCTATAAGTTCATAGATCCTTACAGGTTCTGATTTCCCCTTAACACGCACCAAGTCAAGTTCTCGACAGGTAAAAAGTGGAGATACGCAGGTATAAGTAAATTCACTTATTATGATATTGGTGCCATACGTCTTGTTGGCTGCTTCCAGGCGGGAACCAAGGTTTACACTATCTCCCATAACAGTGTAATCAAAGCGGCGATCAGATCCCATATTCCCTACCACCATTGGTCCGGTATTGATTCCGACTCCGATATCAATATACGGAATGTTTTGTGAATCCCAACGGGATCGAAGCTCTTTCAGGGCCTCCAGCATTCCAAGGGCCGTTCGGCAGGCACGTTCAGCATGATTGCTTTGGGGCACCGGGGCTCCAAAGACGGCCATGATAGCGTCTCCTATGTACTTGTCCAAAAGCCCCTCATATTCAAATACCACATCAGTCATTGCTGTAAGATATCCATTTATAAAATGGACCAGTGCTTCCGGTGTAAGCCCTTCTGAAATAGTAGTAAACCCTCGAATATCGGAAAAAAGAATTGAAAGTTCTTTCTTTTCACCGCCCAACTTCAATCTTTCGGGTTGCCTGACTATGTCATTTACTACCGAAGAAGACAGATAATAACTGAAGGCATTTCGCATCCATCTTTTCTGTCGTTCTTCAGTCGCGTATTTAAACATAGTAATGTTCACATATACCACGATCAACACTGCTGATGGATACGTTACATTGAGTAGCGCACCCTGGTAGACAAAGAGATAACGACAGAGCCATAGATAGGCCAGAAACAGCGTGACGGCTGCCAAGACTCCTGTAACTGGGCGTAATCTCATCAAAATCAGCCCAAGAAACAGGCCCAATAGAACAATCGCAGCCATATCAAAAAGACCAGCCCAATTGGGACGATGAAGAAAACGTTGCTGCAGAATATTACTAATTGCATTGGCGTGAATTTCCAGACCAGGGTATACATTGGAAAACGGTGTTACCCTATGATCGTAAATTCCTGTGGCCGTGGCTCCTACAACAACGATCTTGTCTTGGAATGTCCCGGGCGCCATGTTTCGTTCTAAAATGTCGGATACCGAAATATGAGGGAATGTCTTGGCGCCTCCCCGGTAATCGATTATGAGCCGTCCGTCTTCAGTGGTCGGTATTGTCAATGTTCCTACTTTCAATTCTTCAATTCCGTACCCCGCTATCTTTACCGAAAGCGGCGGGCCTCCTAAATAGGCGCGGACTATTTGAAGAGAAAGGGGACCGAACAGTTTTTCTCCACACTGAATAACCATGGGGATCCAGCGAATGGCGCCGTCATTATCGGGGAACACATTAAAATAACCCGCATATGGTGTGGCAGAAGCGACTTGCGGGATATTTGATTGCGGTATTAAGGCTTGATACATTGGGACGTCTCGTGCTTTTTGAGAAGTGTATCGGGTCATATGATATTTTGCTTTGGCAATATTTCTCAATTCTTCGTGAATTGTTTCCTGATCAATATGTTCCAGATTTTCTCCGGACATATGAAAAAAGTATCCTAATACCACCTTTGCATGCGATCGTTTAATTGCATCCGCAAGCAAACGGTCATTGTCAGCCGTTGCTTCGGCTTCGTGGAGGCGCTTTGATAGTTTCTGATTATCTATGCCAAGTACCTTTATATGTTCTTGTAACCGGCGAATTGTCATCAATGTGTTATTTTTATCCGGCTCTAAAAAGCCTATATCGAAACCGATAACTCGTGCGCCATCTTCGGAGAGCTTATCAATTAAAGCAGCCATCTTGGCCCTTGGCCAAGGCCATTTTCCCTCTTTTTCGATACCTTTGTCGTCGATCACAGCCAACATGATCTCATCTCCGGGGGGTAGGGGGCCACGGGAGATAAACCGTAAGTCAATGGTCTTCAACTCCATAAGGTCTATAAAAGGGATACCCGCAAGATAGGCAGCTACCCCCAAAAGGATAGTGCCGAGAATGATAGTTGTCGGATGAATCTTGAAAATCGTTTTAAAAAACTTTTTCATGAGAGGATTATATCAAAAGGATGGAAGCCTTAAATGAGATCATCAATAAAATACTCCACTTAAGTATTTAAGTATACGTTAAAAAACTATACAAAGTCAAGTAACGCCGTATTTTTATTGACACTATACAGGCCGGTTGGTAATGTTTTTTTGTAATTACTTAGGTTGTTACAGGGTCACGGGTCACGGTTGGGCGGGTCAGTTGAACCGTGAACCTCTGAACTTTGAACAGGAGGCAGATGAAACGAATTTTGACCATAGCGGGGTCAGACTCCGGAGGCGGGGCCGGTATACAGGCGGATATTAAGACAATAACCGTTTTGGGTGGTTACGGTATGAGTGTACTCACCGCCCTCACAGCACAAAACAGCATGGGGGTCCAGGCAATACACCCTGTTCCACCGGCATTCATTGCCCAACAGCTCGACTCCGTTTTATCAGACATCGGCGCTGATGCGGTAAAGACCGGAATGCTTTTTGACCGGCCCACAATCAAGGTAGTCGCTGAAAAATTAAAGAGATATAAGATCGAAAAGGTGGTGGTGGACCCGGTCATGGTGGCCAAAGGGGGCGATCCCCTTTTGGTTCCTGAAGCACGGGATGCCTTGGCAAGAGACATTGTTCCACTTTCCTACCTGATCACCCCCAACATTCCGGAAGCCGGGGTCCTTTGCGGAAGATCGATACAGACCGATAAGGACGCAAGAGATGCCGCGCGTATCATTCATGGCATGGGTGCCAAGAATGTCCTTATCAAAGGGGGACATCGCGAAGGCCCTGCAGTGGACATACTTTTTGACGGGGAAAACTTTTTCGACTTTAAAAAAGAGCGGGTTAACACCCCGCATACTCATGGCACCGGATGTACTTATTCAGCGGCCATTGCCACCTTTGTGGGACAGGGATATCCATTAAAAGATGCGGTGGGGATGGCAAAGGATTTCATTCATACGGCAATTCGGTTTGCACTTCCCCTGGGAAAAGGGCATGGTCCTACAAATCACTATGCCTTTTTTGCCAGAGAGCATGACCGCTATCATGTTTTGGAATCTCTGAAAAAGGGATTAGAACGGTTAAAAGGTTTCCCCGTAGCTCCTCTAATCCCTGAGGTACAGATGAATTTTGGCTATGCGCTTCCTTATGCAGAGGCCGCCCGGGATGTTGCTGCGTTTCCAGGGCGAATCATACGGCTTTACAACAAGATCGCCACAATGGCAGGACCGGCTTTTGGGGCTTCCCAACACATTGCAGCCATTATACTCACTGTTATGCGATATCATCCCGAGTATCGGTCTGCCGTAAATATACGATTTTCAGAAGAGCTGATAAGAGAGTGCAAAAAATTAGGTTGGACGGTATGTTCTTTTGACCGCTCAAAAGAGCCAAAGGAGATTAAAGACAGGGAGGGGAGTACTCTGGAATGGGGCACGGACAGCGTCCTTTCCATAGAGGAGAAAGTTCCTGATATAATTTTTGACAGAGGTGATGTGGGAAAAGAACCAATGATTCGCATCCTTGGTAAAAAACCGGAGGATGTGGTGGACAAGATTAGCGCATTGATTGGTTAGGAATTTCCGTTTTGGACGCTGATGAACGCAGGTGTGAGTTGCGGGTTGCGAGTTACGGGTTACGAGTTGCGAGTTAAAAGAAAAAAGTAGTGGGAAATTATAATGGATTAAGTAGCAAAGGAACCAGATTCATTACTACTCCTATAGACAGAGGTCAAAGAAACCCGTAACCCGTAACTCGCAACCCGGTACGAATCTGCGTCCTAATTTATCGATTACAAGGCATCAACAGTGGAGAAATCATGACACAAATGGAACAGGCCCGAAAAGGGATTATTACAAAAGAGATAAAACACGTGGCAGAGACTGAAGGGGTCGATCCGGACCTTCTTTGCGCCCGTCTTGCTGAAGGTACTGTGGCCATACCCGCCAATCAGAATCATCCTCACCTGCTACCAAGAGGTATTGGTAAGGGCTTGACTATAAAGGTTAATGCCAATATCGGAACCTCCAAAGATCACGTTGATATTGAAGAGGAGCTCAAAAAATTACGCGTTGCTGTTGAGGCCGGGGCAGACGCGGTGATGGACTTAAGCACCGGAGGAGACCTGGTAGCCATAAGACAGGCCATCTTGAAAGAGACGCGAATTCCTCTTGGGACGGTCCCTATTTATCAGGCAGCCGTCGACGCAGTGGCCGATAAAGGCGGGATCATACATATGACGCCGGATATGCTCTTTAAGGTCGTTGAGATGCAAGCCCAAGAAGGGGTCGATTTTATGACCATTCATTGTGGGGTGACACGGGCCGCGATTGATCGGCTTAAAAAGCAGGGGAGGATTACCAATATTGTGAGCAGGGGAGGAGCCTTTTTGACCACCTGGATGGGGGTACGATCGACTCCTTGAAATCGCTCGTAAATATGACATAACCCTAAGTTTAGGGGACGGCCTGCGACCCGGCTGTCTGGCCGACGCAACTGACCGGGCCCAGATCCAGGAGCTTCTTACTCTGGGAGAATTGACTCAACGAGCGTGGGATGCAGGGGTACAGGTTATGATCGAGGGCCCGGGGCATGTCCCGCTCGATCAGGTGGAGGCAAATATACTTTTGGAGAAAAAGCTTTGCCAGGGAGCTCCCTTTTATGTTCTGGGTCCGCTGGTAACCGATATTGCGGCCGGATACGATCACATCGCATGCGCTATTGGGGGTGCGCTGGCAGGTAAAGCAGGGGCTGACTTTTTGTGCTATGTAACCCCGGCCGAACATCTAAAACTCCCATCGATAGAGGATGTGCGTGAGGGAGTTATTGCTACCCGTATTGCAGCCCATGCAGCGGATATCGCCCGTGGTCACAAAGGGGCCATAGAACAAGACCGCAAAATGGCCGAGGCACGAAACCGTTTGGACTGGAAGACCCAAATGGACCTTGTTATTGACCCTGTCAGGGCGAAAGCCTATAGGAAGGGGAGCATGCCGAGTGTTGACGAGGTTTGCACCATGTGCGGCGAATTTTGCGCCATTAAAATGGTAAGAGATTACTTTAAGAAGTAATTTTTATGGTCTCGTAAAAAATCTTCAATGCGCTTGATTGGTCACGTGATAAGACTCTCATTGATCATTTCACATTTGTCATCTGTCCCCGCCGTGGCGGGGGTAAATGCCCAATGGCAGATGATAAGCTCATCAAAGACTTTTTACGAGACCATCACTTTTAACAGTCTTTATTTTTTTGTTCTGTCATTGACAACTCGGCAACCCAACCACTTTACTTCAATCCCAAGGCTTCCGATTCTTTAAGGGATATATCCCAACCATTGCAACCATTGACAATGTCACTAAGAAGTGAGAAATATATTATATAGGAATAGTGCACCAAAGGTCTCGAATAGTCATAGGATGAATGAAATAATATGAGCTTAAAGATGAGCTTAAAAGAAAAATTATATCATTTCCTTTTTGGTCACATGACACTAAAGCCCAAATTAGTGTTGGGCATGAGTTTTATTCTGATTATTGTAATGTCGGTGTTCACCTATTTTGACGTTGTTTACCACCAAGACTCTTTCCTTGAACAAACCGAAATGATGATCTCAGAGATCACTGACACCGTAGTAAAGAGCATAGAGTACCCCATGCTCGACGGTGAGATGGAGCAGGTACAGGCAATCCTTGAAAGATTA